>JAFZAL010000094.1 GCA_017557195.1 Thermoguttaceae bacterium
GAAAAAAAGAACGCTATACATACGACCTTCTTCAAAACAGACAAATAAACCAAACAAATATGGAATTCTCTTAAGTTGATACCTATGTGGCGCCTGTCTCGGGCGCCAACTTGACGGCTTTGCCGTCAAGAAAAAAAGCGAGAGTTCCGCTAACGCTTCCCTCTCGCATTCCGATATGTATTACACTTGCGTAATTACGAATTACGCATTACGAATTACGAATTCTTTCTCTTCCGCCAGTACATCAACCCAGCAACGCCGAGAATCAGTAGCGCCCAGGTTGACGGTTCCGGAACGCCGGAGCCGGGTTCCGGTCCAGGTCCAGGAGCGTAAAGACCGATCAGCCACAGACCGTCGTCTCTGCCTTCCAGATCAAACCAGCTTAGGTAATTCCCAAGCTTCGGGATATCGCTGTCAAATCCTTCGTCGGAAACCAGCCTGTATTCTGATCCTTCCGCCGCCCAGAGTTTAGCGTCCTCGTTGCCGCCTTCAAAGAACAGCTTGATAATCGAATTCTCATCAATTACAAACGCGCCGTCGTTGACGGTAAGCGTGTCGTATTGCAGATTGTTCTCGTTATACGGGCTGAACTCGAACAAGCCGGTTGCTTCAGGGTCAATAGTAACGTTGCCGTAGACAGTCAGGTCGCCGACGGAGTTGCCGGGCGACAGCGTTGAACCTTTCTTGACAATTAAATCGCCGTTGTACTGTCCCTTGAAGTCCAGTTCGCCAGCGTTGACGGCAAACGAATTGGCGCTGACAGTACCGTCGGCGTTTTCGTTGTTGATTTTTAAAACGCCGGTTCCAGACTTGACAATCTTGCCCGTTCCGGAAATTGCGTTAGCGTTGGCAACATTAACCTGTTTGGGAGCGTCATTGGAAGTAACGTAAAATTCCAGCGTACCGTTGTCGCCAATAGCGACTGTACTCGCGCCGGTTGTACCAGCTCCAGCAAGAGTCAGCGTTCCTTCGGAAATCGTCGTTCCTGTAGAGTATGTATTTTCGCCCGTCAGAACCAACTCGCCAGCGCCCTGTTTAACCAACGGAACAAAATAGCCATTGGGATCTTTGATTAAAGATGAAATCGTCAGTTTTGCGCCATCGGCGACGGTAATCTTTCCTCCAGCATCGTTCGGCGTGCCGGCATACTGACGAAGCGTGATTTGATTAGCGGAAATCTCGTTGTCCGTCCCGCCTGTTACGTTGATAGCGTTATCGAAAACGTAATTGCCATAAGTATCGCTGCCTTGAGCGTTCGGATCGGCAGTAATATATCCGCCGTTCATATTGATAGCTGCGCCGACAGTTATGTGAGCCTTTTGGTCAGCGGTTGCGTCGTTATACAGCGTTCCGCCGTTTTGAAGGTTGACGGTTCCAACGGTATCGCCAGAATATCCCAAAATATCGCCGTGACCAGCCAGAACAGACGTTGCGCCGTCAACGGTAACAGTACTGTCCTTCGCCAAGGTTCCCTTTTGTCCGACCTTTTCCAGTCTCAGCGTTCCGCCATTGACGTACGTTCCAGTCGTATACGTGCAGTCGCCGGAAAGAACCAGCTCGCCATCGCCCAGCTTAACCAGCGGAACATAATTGCTCGCCGGCAGTTGACCATCGCCAATTTGAGCAATTTGAGAGGAAATCGTCAATTTCGCGTCTTTGGCGACGGTTATCTTACCTCCGACTTCTTCGTCTGACGTGCCATTATACTGACGAATCGTAATTTTATTGGCAGTAATCGCGTTGTCAGTCCCGCCTGTAACATTGATAGCGTTATCGAAAACGAAATTGCCGTAATAAGCGCTGCCATTGCCGTTTTCAGCAGAAATAGTCCCGCTGTTCATATTGATTGCGGCGCCAACCGTAATGTGATTGTCGGTAGAATCGTTGTGCAATTTTCCGTTGTTTTGAAGGTTGACGGTTCCGAGGGCGCCGGCTCCATATCCAAAGATGTCTCCATGACCAGCAAGGATTGAAGTCGCGCCATCAACTGTAACAACGCCGCCCGTTGCCAGAGTTCCTTTTTCTCCCCGTTTGGTCAGCGTGAGCTTGCCAGCGTTGATTGTCAAGCCGCCGGTAAATGAGCTGTCGCCAGACATCGTAACCGTTCCAGAACCCGTCTTGACAACAGATCCGGTTCCGGAAATAGCGCTGGGAATCGTAACATCGGAATCTTGAGCGAATTCTATCAAGGTACTGTTTTCAACTGCGCCAGTTCCCAGAGTTCCTGATTTTGTCAACGTAATCTTTCCTTCAGAAAGGGTCGTTCCTTTACTGTACGTGTTTGTTGCGCTCAGAACGAGTTCGCCAGCGCCCAATTTTACCAACGGAACGTCGCCGCCGGCAATAATCGAGGAAACCGTCAGTTTCGCGCCGTCAGCAACGGTAATCTTTCCTCCGCTGTTGTCTGGCGTGTCGCCGTACTGGCGAAGCGTGATTTGATAAGCGGAAATATCATTGTCCGTCCCTTCTAATGCGTTAATGGCGTTATCGAAGACGTAATTGCCAAATCCGTCGCCCTGCGCGCCTTGAACCGTAGTAATATGACCGTGTTTCATATTGACAGCTGCGCCGACGGTAATGTGAGCGTCGGTAGAATCGTTGTACAGCGTTCCGCCGTTTTCAAGGTTAATTGTTCCAACGGTTTTTCCGCTATATCCTAAAATATCGCCGTGACCAGCCAGAACGGACGTAGCGCCGTCTACCGTAACAGTACTTAGGGATGCCAGCGTACCTTTTTCTCCCTGTTTAGTCAGCGTCAGCGTTCCGCCATAGACATACGTTCCAGCCATATACGTGGAGTCGCCGGAAAGAACCAGCTCGCCATCTCCCAATTTAACCAACGGAACCACCTTGGCGCTGTTGTGATCGGCAATTTGAGAGGAAATCGTCAATTTCGCGCCCTCAGCAACGGTTATCTTGCCGCCAACCTCTTGGTCAGACGTGCCTGTGTACTGACGGAGCGTGATTTTGTTCGCAGTAATCTGGTTTTCCGTCCCGCCTAAAACGTTGATCGCGTTATCAAAGACAAAGTTGCCGAACGTGCCGTTTCCCCAGCCGTCTTCAGCAGAAATAACGCCGTTGTTCATATTGACAACCGCGCCGACGGTAATGTGAGAGTTATCGGAATCGTTGTGCAGCGTTCCGCCGTTTTGAAGATTGATTGTTCCAACGGACTGATCGGAATGCCCCAAGATATCGCCGTGACCAGTCAAGACAGACGTTGCGCCGTCAACCGTAACAGTACTGCCCGCCGCCAGAGTTCCTTTAATATCCGCTTTGGTCAGTTTGAGCGTTCCTTCGGAAACGGTTGTCGTGCCGGTATTGGTATTGTCTCCGGAAAGAGTCAACGTACCATCGCCGGTCTTTTCAAGGTTGCCTGTGCCGGAAACGACGCCAGCAAGCGTCAGGTTTTTACCCTCTGCAACTTCAACAGAGCCATTTGCTTCCATTGCAACGCCGCCGGAATACGTAACAGCGTTTTCGTCGCCTTCGGTAAACGTAACGCCCAGTTTGTTCGTTCCGTCAATCGTCCAACTGCCTTGAGCAATGTCTTGTTCGGAGTTGGCGCGATAATAATTATCCGTTGGCGTTGGCGGTTCCGGACCTTCCGTCTTTTTCAGAACCAGAGCGTTGTCTGCTGTATCGAGATACCAGTTTTCCGTTCCCGCCGTATTATTGATTAAAAGCGAAATGCTGTTCAGATCGGCTGTCATGGCAGTTGAGCTGATCAAAACGTAGCCGCTGTCGGTAACGTTGTTCCACCACGCGGCTTCGTCGCCGCTGTTAAACGTGAGGTTGATTGAACCTGACGTCAACGTCGCAGCGCCAGTTGTCAAATAATCATAATTATTAGCCGTAGACGCGCTGTTGAAATCAAAGTTGACGGTTCCGCTGGTAAGAGCGAAGTCTCCGATAGTAATTCTGGACGCTGCGCTCGTTTCGCCGATTGTGAACGTTCCGCCGTTAATCGTAACCTTGGACGTAATCGAATTGGCGCCGTCAACAAACTCCCCGCCGGATATTGTTACGTTAGATGCCAGGCTTCCGGAGCTTGCCAAAACGAGCTTGCCGCCGGAAACGGTTGTCGCACCGGTATAATCGTTAGCGCCGGTCAGAGTTACCGTACCAGCTCCGGTCTTGGTAACAGAGTTGGTTCCTGTAATAGGAGAGGCTATCGAACCGTTCATGTTGTTGAACGTAATATTGCCAATATAGCCAATAGCTGTCGTGGATTCCAGAATAATGTTTCCAGGACCGTCGCCAGTCCCTTTTAACGTAACGTTCATTCCAGTATAGCCAGAACTGCCAGTAAAAGCTTTTTTAACGTCTAACGTTGCGTCTTTGTCAAAATTAATTGTAAAAGACGTAGAACTGCTGTTCTTTATAAAATAAACGTTATTATTGAGGGTTGTAACGCCGCCTTTGACATTCCATGTGGCGTTGCCATGATACCCCACTTGAATGGTTCCACTGCCATTAGTGGTTCCGGAATTTAGTGTTAATTTGTTGATGTATTGCGTACCGGCTATCGTCAGCGTTCCGCCATTAATCGTCATGGCAATGTTTGGGGCGACCGTCCAAGACCGCTTATATTCCAGCGTTCCGCCCGCATTGATTGTGATGGTAGCAGTTCCCCAGAACCCGTTTGTTTTATTATAGGCAAAAGCGTCATTAACAGCGTCAATGACCATTTTTCCGCCGTCAATGATAACTTCTTTGATGGAGTTAGCCGTTCCGGAATAACCATACCCGGTGCGGTTGAAGATTTGCGTTCCTTCTCCGACTTTTTTGATTGTTACGTTATACTTGCCGCTTGTGCCGCGAATGGCTTGACCGTAGGATGCGGTATCTGTACTTTTCGTGCCAGCTCCAATTTCAATAACGTATTGATTGTCGCCGCTGGCGCCGAAGAGATATTGACCGCCATTGGGAGCGTTCAGTTTTCCAATCTGAATGGTTCCAGCTTTATAGATGGCAAAACTGCTGTTATTTAGAGTTAAATCGAAAATGCCGAAAGCGCCGGGATTGATTCTGGCATACCCGCTGGTAACGGTAAGATGACCGTTATACCCGCCAGTCCCGTTAAAGTGAACCTGACCGCTTGTTGACAGGTCGCCGGAACCGGTAATGGATCTGAAATTGGAATAAGCGCTGTCAGCAACGGCAATAACGCCGCCGTTTGGACCGATCGTTAAATCATAATTGAACGTCTGTCCGTTTCCTGCGCCTACAGTGTCAAGCTTTCCGCCGTTGATTGTAACAGGTCCCGTTCCCAATCCCGCAGCGCTGGTAACTGCCAGCGTTCCCGCAGAAATCGTCGTTCCGCCGGAATATGAGTTGTCGCCGGAAAGCGTTACCGTTCCCGTTCCGGTCATAGCTACGCTTCCTGTACCGGAAATGACGTTGCCAATTGTCGCAGCGGAATCGTGAGCGAATTCCAAAACCGAGTTGTTAACAACGTCGCCGGTTCCCAGCATTCCGTTGTTTATAAGAACCAGCTTTCCAGAGGAAATCGTCGTTCCGCCGGTGTACGTGTTATTTGCTGCCAAAGTCAACGTTCCCTCGCCGATTTTTGTAACAGAGCCGTCGCCGGATACTGTGTTCGAGAGCGTCAGATTACGACCGGAATTGACGTCGAACTGTCCGTTCCCGTTCATAATGACTTCTTTGGAATACTCAGCGTCAGAGCCGCCTTCGGTAAACTTGGCGCCGACCCTAACCGATCCGTCAATCGTCCAATTCGGCAAACTCAGGTCTGTCGTATTGGCGTCATACCAGGGTTCGACGGTGGGATCTTCTCCTTCTACTGCATAAAGCGAAAGCTCATTAGCTCGAGCCACAAGCGTCCAGGAGTTGGTTGGCTGACCGTTTATCGTTACTTTAACGTTTTCAGGATTGAATTTGTCGTAATCAACGATAGGACCGTCAATAACAGAGAACCCGTTTTCATAACCATGGATAACAGTCCACCAATCGTCAGCGTTGCTGCCATTAAACGTCAAATCAATATATCCAGAATTCAGCGTGGCGGAAGAAACCTTCAGCCAATCGGCGTCGAAGTAGCCGGTGGGGCTATTAAAATCGAAACAGATTCTTCCGCCGTCAAGCGTCAGATAGCCTATCGTAATTGTATTGGACGCTGACGTATCGCCAACGACAAAAGATCCTTCGTCGAGGACGAATTCTGTACTGATCATACTCACTCCCGTTTTGAACGTCGCGTCCGTTCCAACGGTAACCAGAGAAGTTGACATAGTGGTCGTACTTGGTACAACGAGCGTTCCGCCGGAAACCTTTACGTTGCCGATATTCGACGAATTTGAACCAGTCAGCGTCAGCGTACCAGAGCCGGATTTTGCAAGAGTTCCGTCGCCGCTGACTTTAACGTCCGAGAACGAAATCTCTTTAGCCAAGCCTGCGCCGACGTTCAATTCCAACGTTCCAGGTGAATAACCATACCCAAGGTCAAACGTTCCGGTAAAGGAATTGATGTTGTCTAAATTCGCCGTCAGCTTGCCGCCGTTGGAAATGCTCACATTTCGCAGTTGATAATCGTTGGTTGTATCGCTTGCCCGACCGGCAACCGTAACCTGGGCTTTGTTGATCGTCAGCTGTGAGCTGTCATTAGCAAGAAGAATGCCTCCGTCAAACGAATAGGTTCCGTTATCGTTGAAAGTTAGCGAGTTGGTAACATTGATGTCGTTGCCGCCGCTGACAGCTGTGTTGCCAGTAAAGACGGCAGACGCTCCAGCGCCGGAGAAGTTAACCGTTTCGCCGTTAATCGCGCCGCCGTACCCAACTATATTGGAGTTTCGAGCAAAGCTGATCGACTCTCCTGAAATGTTGACAACGCTGCCCGTTCCGCCGTGAATCGCGCCGCCGTCGTCGTTTGCGACGTTGTCTTCAAAAATAATCGTTTTTGCTGCGATATTGGCAACGCCGTTGGCTGTCAGGTTGATTGCGCCGCCGTTGTAGGCGCTGTTATTTTTTGTAAAGCTCAGAACGTTGGCGTCGCTGATATTCAGTTTGTTTGTCGTCATCGCGCCGCCGCCGTACCCGTTATTTGTATATCGGGTCGAAAAGCTGTTATTGTCGAAATAGAAAGAGCCGGTTTTGAACGTTGCTTCTGTGTAGGCGCAAATAGCTCCGCCGAAGTTCTTCGTTTTGTTACTTTGGAACGTCGTTACAGAAGAACTGTCGATTCCGTTAATAACAACAGTGTGAGCGCAAATCGCCCCGCCTTCGTTACCAGCGCCGTTGTTGCCTTCAAAGGTAATCGTGTTGGCTTTAAGCGTCAAAGTTGAGGCAGAATTGTTAACTCGGATCGCGCCTGCATGAGCTGTTGACGTGTTATTTTTGAATATTAAGCTATTGCCGGTAATGGACGTATCGCCTGTCGTATAAATCGCCCCGCCCTGCCCGTTTGTCGCCTTGTTGCCAATAAACGATACGTTGTCAATGTTAAGCGTCAAGCCGTTTGATGTATTAATCGCGCCGCCTCTACCGGAGGAGTTGTTCGTGAAGAGAACGTTGTCGCCCTTAATTGTAATAGCGCGGTTGGCGTTAATCGCTCCGCCGTAGGAATCGTTATTACCGACGAACCCATTCACCTCCAAATTATTCAAAGTCAGAACCATCGTGGTGTTCTTATCGCCAGCTCCGAGAGTGATAAACGCCCCATGGCAATGCCCGGCGGAATAACCCATGCATTTTAAATCTGAAATCGTAATATCGTAGTTGCGGGTTACGTTGTCCGGATGGATGTCATACCAGCGGTTGCTGGCGGTAACCGTATGGACGGTTCCATCTCCAGATTGAACCGTGAATTTACTTATCTGGTACGTGCTGTCGGCGCAGTCAACCTTCGGGGAATAAGACGCGTCGCCAAAGACCTTGATAACGTCGCCCTCAGCCGGATTCCCCAACGTCGTAGACGTCTGAACGGCAGAAACGTTGGTTCCCGACCCTGTCAGCGTCCCGCTGGCGCTATAGCGTTCAACAATGTCTGCCATCGAGTTGGCTGTCAGAACAAAAAGCCCTAATACAAGCGCCGAGAAAATTCCTTTTGTCAAAACGCGGCTGGACTGAAATAAACGGTATTGATTATTAGCCATGTTTTTACTCCCTCGTTGGGAAAACTGGATAACGATTATATAAACGACATTTGCGCCGGCACGACCGACTGCAAATATATAATTACACTTTTAGTTAATATATATTATACACTAAATTTTTTCTTTAAAAAGCCACAAACAGAAAAATTTTAGAAAAAAGATGAAAAGATGGGGTATATAGAGAAGTACAGTAAAATCAAAGACAAAGCGGCAACTATTGTCGCCGCTCAAATAATTACTAATTGCTCATTGATAATTGCTAATTGACTCAGACGCTGTCTTCGGAGTTCAGGGCTGACGCCTGACCGAAGATGCGGAGATTTCTCAAATGAACGAAAACGCTCTGTCCGACGGCGATCTGAAGCTGTTCGTTTTCCTGATGGGACAGCTCGGCGGTGAGTTCGTCGTTGGTTTCGGTAACGAGGTCAACGCGAACGTGGGCGCCAGCGGAATGAACGTTCTTTACCAGCGCGCGCAGGCAGATTTTATCCGGCTGCGGACGGTTGGAAATAGCGACGTCGTGCGGACGGACGAAAATGGCGGCGGTTCCGCTTTCGCTCAGGTTGACGTCGTCCGGAATGCGGAACTTGTACTGACCGATCTGAACAAGCCCTTTGCTGACGCGCCCGGAAAACTGGTTGACCGTTCCCAAAAAGTTCATGACGAATTCCGACGCCGGGTGATGGAAGACGACGTCCGGCGTGTCGAACTGCTCGATTTTCCCGTTGCTCATGACAGCGACGCGGTCTGCCAGTTCCAGAGCTTCTTCCTGGTCGTGGGTAACGAAAACGCTTGTCAGGTGAATCTGGTCGTGCAAGCGGCGCAGCCAGGCGCGCAGTTCAACTCGAACTTTGGCGTCCAGAGCGCCGAACGGCTCGTCCAACAGCAGAATCTGGGGTTCCACCGCCAGGGCGCGCGCCAACGCTACACGCTGTCGCTGACCGCCGGAAAGCTGGTTGGGATACCGGTCGGCAAACGATTCCAGCTGAATCAAGCGAAGCAGTTCCATAACCTTGTCGTGAATCTCCTGCTTGGTCGGGCGCGTGGCGCGAGGCCGCACGTTCAAACCAAAGGCGATGTTGTCGAAAACCGTCATGTTTCTGAACAAGGCGTAATGCTGGAAAACAAACCCGACGTTGCGGTCGCCGACTTTGTGGTCGGAAACGTCCGCGCCGCTGAAGAGAATCTGCCCTTCGTCGTCAGACGGGGCTTCCAGACCGGCGATAATTCGCAGCAGCGTCGTCTTTCCTGACCCGGACGGACCGAGCAGAGCCACCAGCTCGCCGGAATTAACCGTCAACGAAACGTTGTCCAACGCCTTGAACTGTCCGAACCATTTTGTGATATTTTTGACTTCAATGCTCATTTGATTTCCGTTTTCATTTCAACAATGGTTTTCAAAACCAGCGTTACCAGCGCCAACATGGTCAGCAGAGACGCAACGGCAAACGCTGCCGTTACGCCGGTAATCGGGTCGATTTCGTTATACAACTGTTCAATATGCAGCGGAACGGTCGTCGTTCTGCCGCGAATCTGTCCGGAGACGACGGCAACGGCGCCGAACTCGCCGACTGCGCGGGCGTTGCACAGAATAATCCCGTACAGCAAACCCCATTTAATATTCGGCAGCGTAACGCGCATGAACATCTGCCAGCCGTTGGCGCCCAAAACGCGAGCCGCCATTTCCTCGTCCGAGCCTTGCGCCTGCATGACCGGAATCAGTTCTTTGGCGACAAAGGGCATCGTTACAAACATCGTCGCAATGACAATGCCGGGAACGGCAAAAATTATCTTGATGTTCCAGGAGTTGAACAGGTCGCCCAGGAACGTCCCTGCCCCAAACATGAACACGAACAGCATACCGGCAATAACTGGCGAGATGGCAAAAGGAAGGTCGATAATCGTAACGAGAATTCCCTTGCCGGGGAAATTGAATTTTGCTATGCACCACGCCGCACAGATTCCAAACAGAACGTTGAGCGGAACGGCAATCAGCGTCGCCAAAAGCGTCAGTCGAATTGCGGAAAGCGTGTCCGGTTCGACCAGAGCCGCCCAGTACACCTTCCACCCGGCGTTAAATGCGTGAGCGAACACGAAAATCAGCGGCAGAACCAGGAACAAAAACAGGAATCCCAACGCCAAAAACGTCAGCAGATACCGAACCCAGCGCGGTTCCGTCGTGCTTTCCAGACGGCGTTCCAGAGGGCTTTTGTATTTCGGCGGCTGCTGCGCTTTAGGCTGCGAATTCTCTTTGGACGCTGCCAACGACTGAGATTTTTTACTCGGCGCAGCGCAAAACGTGATATGGCATTTGTTGTAATCTATAGCGCTCATCGAATCAATTCTCCTCGTCCTTGTAGCGGGATCCCCACAGCTGAATCATATTGATGAAAAACAGCAGCGCAAACGACGCCACGAGCATCGAAACCGCAACGGTCGTTGCGCCTGTATAATCGTGTTCTCCCAACTTGTAGAAAATAATCAAAGGCAGAATTTCCGTCTTGCCCTGCATGTTGCCGGCAATAAACACGACAGACCCGTATTCGCCAATAGCGCGGGCGAACGCCATCGTAAAGCCTGCCAGCAGCGACGGCGCCACCGTCGGGAAAATGACTTTCCAGAACGTCTGCCAGCGCGTCGCGCCCAAAGACGCTGAAACCTCTTCCAGTTCCTTGTCGACTTCTTCCAAAGCCGGCTGCATGGCTCGGACGACAAACGGCAGTCCGATAAACGTCAAGGCGATGTAAATACCGATGGCTGTATACGAAACCTCAAAGGGCAGATAGCGTCCAATCCAGCCGGTCGGAGCGTACAGAGCCGTCAGCGTAATGCCGGAAACCGCCGTCGGCAGAGCGAACGGCAAATCGACAATAGCGTCGATAACCCGTTTTCCGCGGAAGGAATATCGAACCAGCACCCACGCGACCAGAAATCCAAACACCGCGTTGGTTAAAGCCGCCAAAAAGGACGCGCCAAACGTCAAACGAAACGCCGCCAAAACTCGGGGTTCAAAAATCGTCTCTTTGAAATCCGCCCATGACACGCCGGAAAAACGCAAAAAAAGCAGAGCCAACGGAATTACCGTAAGCACGCTCAAATAAAACGTCGTGAATCCAAGCGTCAGTCCGAATCCCGGCAGAACGTGATGACGTCGTCGTTTACGAGCCATAGGTTAACCTCTTTGATGTGTAGTGCATAGTGCATAGTGCGTAGTGCATAGTTTTTAGTGTAGCGCTTTGCGTCCTAAGCACTAAGCACTAAGCACTAAGCACTAAGCACTAAGCACTAAGCACTAAGCACTAGGCGCTTACTACTCATTTCATAATCTGATCAAACAGCGCCTTGTCGTTGAAGAAGTCCTTCTGAGATTTCTCCCAACCGCCAAAGACGTCGTCGATTTTGAACAGTCTCAGTTCCGGGAATCTCTCTTTGTTCTTTTCCATGACAGATTCGTCGGAGGGGCGATAGAAGTTATGAGCAATAACTTCCTGAGCTTCCGGTTCATACAGGTATTCCAAGTATTCCTGAGCCATCGCCCGGGTGCCTTTTTTGTCAACGTTGGCGTCAACGATGGATACCGGCGGTTCCGCAACGATGGAAATGCTCGGGACTACGATTTCGATGTCAGCGTCGGGGCTGTTTTGCATGTAAAGCAGAGCTTCGTTTTCCCACGCCAGCAGGACGTCGCCTTTCTGGTTGACGACAAACGTGTTGGTCGCGCCGCGAGCGCCTTTGTCCATAACCGGA
Organism: Thermoguttaceae bacterium; assembly: GCA_017557195.1. Taxonomy (GTDB): domain Bacteria; phylum Planctomycetota; class Planctomycetia; order Pirellulales; family Thermoguttaceae; genus RUG11551. The sequence goes on from JAFZAL010000094.1 coordinate 11,862, forward strand.
ACTTTCTTCTGGTTGAACATCTTCGCCATCGCTTCGTTGGCTTTTTCCTGAGCGGCGGCAACTTTATCCGCCTGAGCCGGATCAGTCAGAGCGGCAGTATAAGCGTCCAAACCGCCTTCAAATTCCTTGTCCAGAACGTAGCCATAAACCGCCAGGAAGTTCCAGCGGGCGCCGCCGGACGTCTTCGGGTTGGGCGTGATAATCTGAACGTCGTCGCGGTCAATCAGATCGTCCCAGTCTTTGATGTTTTTCGGGTTCCCTTTGCGAACCAGGAAAACAACCGTAGACGTGTACGGGCAGGAGTTGTTCGGAAGACGTTTCTGCCAGTCCTTTTCGATAATTGCCGGCTTGGTGTTTTCGATAATCGCGTCGATGTCGTAAGCCAACGCCAGCGTAACGACGTCCGCTTCCAAACCGTTAATAACGCTGGAACTCTGCGCTCCGGAACCGCCATGAGACTGGTTCACTTTAATGGGCGTTCCGTGCTTTTCCAAATAATACTTTTCAAAATGTTCGTTAACGTCTTTGTACAGCTCGCGAGTCGGGTCGTAGGATACGTTCAACAGTTCCGGAGTGGGCGGATTGCAGCCCAACGCTACTGCCAGCGTCGCCATAATCAGGCAGGACAGCGACAACAATTTTTTCATAATTAAAACCTCGTAATTACTCAATCCAGCGCCGCACCAGCCCTCAAATTCAGGACGCATAAAACGACGCTATCAAAAAAACAAAAAAGTCGTCCAGAATACACGCTTGTTTATATCGTTTTACGATATAATTCCGTATATTCGGATTTCTTTATACAATTTATCGATTTTTTCCCTTTATTTCATTAGATTATTTTTCATAGTTTAGCAATTTTACCAATTTGTGTAAAGAGCGAATTTTGTCTCATTTTTAATAGGAATTCATTACAAAAACATCTGTTATTTTTCTGTAAAATTGTAAAAATTTCAAAAAACCTCTTGAAAATTGAATAAAAAGAAATATAATAAGTCACGTTGGCAGGGAATTATGATTCCTTGGTTTACGTTGAAACTGAAACAATCTTTTTGAAAGCCGGACGTGAAGCATTATGGATAAAAGAACAATGAAACCGTTAGACAAACATTCGCACTTTGGCAACGGCAGCTGCAAATCAGCGAACATCTCGTTCGCCCGCCGCCCTGTTATCGAAGAGGGCGACGAAATTATTGTCCTCAAAAAAAAGAAAGAAGATGATTCTTCATCATGCCTGGGCGGTCTAATTATTTTTGCAATTATTGTTATTGCGATCTTCCAATCTTTTAAGGGCAGAAACAATACAGACTCCCCTTCAAAAGAAAAGCAAACGCAGTATTCAGAATCCAGCTATGATTCC
>JAFZAL010000095.1 GCA_017557195.1 Thermoguttaceae bacterium
ACGACGACCGGGCTTTTCGGGTCGATAATAACGCCGGGTTCCGTGCCTTTTTCATCCTGGTACGGATACCAGTTGCCGGCGTAATGCCCGTACATGGGGACAATTCGCGACGGCGACAGCGGCAGGTACATTCTGACCAGCTTGCGGATGTAGTCGAGCTTTGTCGGCTGACCAGCCAGCAGAACAACGTCCGCCTTGTACTGAATGCAGCGCTGGCACATGTCGTAAATCAGTTCGTCGAAAACGTCGTGAATAACGCCGTCGAATTCCTCCTTATTGACGGTCAGGTCAAGTTCGGTTTCTACTGTGTAGTAGCCCGGTCCCTTGAGCTTGTCGAATACCGCCTGAAGCGATTCCAGAATGCTGGGGTCGACAATTTCCGGGTCTGTATGGGAAATCGGTTCCTGATATTCGCCTTCGACGGCTTTTTTGAGGTATTCGTTTGTCAGCGGGATAAACAGACGGTTCATCCAGGCGATTCGCTGTCCTTTGAATTCGCGGTTGCGCGGAACTTCTGGACCGAAAAGCAGCTGAACGTCTTCTTCTTCCATGTTGAGGGACTCGGCAAACTGCGGGATGATAATCGTTTCCAGCAGGCGTTTGACCATCTGGTCGCCGCCGAGGGAGATGCCGTCCTGATGAAGGGTTTTGCCGTGAATGTAGTCGTCAATTTTAGACTCGTAGTTGTAACTGGCAATCATCAAGTCGGTCGTACCGCCGCCGATGTCGAGGCAGGCGATGCGGATCTCGTTTTTCTTGTCGCCGATTTCGATTTCTTCCTTCTGCGAGCCAGTTTTTCCGGGTCTGGCAACGCCGCCGCGTCGACGACCGGCAACCGCGCCCATTTGAAGCATGTTTTCCTCTGGCGGCGCTTCAACGATGACTTCGCCTCTGTCCTGATGAATAGTCGAGAACCAGATTCGCGGGTCTTGACCCAGCAAGCCGAGTTCGCTCCAGATGTACGTCAGGTGGACGGCGCTGGCTTCGTCGATAGACAGGTTAAGCAGCGGACGAACGCGCTGGAATCGACCGAGCGTTCGGGTGAAAATTTCAATCGCCTTTTGAACCTGCATTCGCAGACGGTCTTTTTCCTCTGTAATCATACCGGACGGATAGGTCATGGTAATCGTACGAAGTTCTCGGGCGCGCCCAGCGTCTCCGGAAGACGTGCGGTACGCCATCGAGTTGATGTACGTGTACGCCTGGCAGATCATTTCGTACAGAGCCGCGGTCATCATGGCGCGAGGCGCGTGACGCGGTTTGAGCGGCATGTCGGTTGCGAAGTCTCGTTCCTGGGGGCCGCCTTCTTTGAGCAGGAAGTCGTTGTCGTCCTCATGGATGAACTTCATCAACGGACCGTGAAGGTTGTCACAGTAGACGTTTGTGCCGCAGGTGTTGTGCGGGTCGCACATGTGCCAGTTGGCGCCTTCCAGCCAGCTGGAGTCGTCCGCCCACAGGTATCGTTTCGGAGAGCTGACGCCTGTGCGGATGTCGCCGTCCGGCGTGATAACCTGCAGCAGGTCGTCGCATTCCTTGCCCATGCGGACTTGTGACAAGTCCTGGAACAGTTCCGGGGCGATCTGGACTTCAACCTTGGTTTGACGAGGCGAACCAGATCCGAACCCAAACCAGCCCTTCTTTTGCGGAGCGGATTCGTCAATATGGAACTGAATCTTTTTCTGCTTGATCGGCGGCAGATACGGAGCCGTCGCCCAGTGCGTTTTGGACGAGAACCAGCGATTTTCCGGCATTCGCATGTATTCGCCCATTTCGTTGTACTGATTGAGATGATAGCGGTTTGTCAGTTCAAACGGAATCATCTGCGGCGTCTGCGAGATTTCGCCGACGACTTCCAGAAGCAGCGCGCCGGTGCGGCTGTTGCCGAAGTCGATAATCATATGAACCTGTTTCGGTTCGCCGGAGGTTGCCGTTGCAGGACGAATAACAATCTGCGTTTCCGGAACGCCTTTAAGCGGGTTGCCGGTAACGTCCAGCAGACCGCGAAGCTCGACCGGATAGTCGCCCGTCAGTGCGGACGCATCGCAGAAATAGCCGATTTCCGGGTCGCCGCAAGTCGTGTCAATCGCGAAGAACAGCTTGGTGTTCTCTCCGGTTTGAATGATCTGCCATTGAATATACGGATATTCCTTGATGGAGCGGGGGTCTTCCGCTTCCGGTTTACCGGCGTTGATGTTGCATACTGTTCTTTGCCAGCCGTTGCCGACCTGCTGAACGTTGTAACGGGAACCGCCTTTAAGCGGAACGCATACCAGCTGAACCCCTGTGTTTGCAAATAAAATGTGCATGATAAAAAACTAAAAAAGTATTTGTGATTTAATGTATTGACCGATAATTTACGAACCCATGAAAACCGATTAGTATCGACCTTCAAACGGAGCCAAAATGTCCCACAGTTCAGAGTTTCCTGGCGGAATCTGAACGTGGTCGCCAGCGCCTGCCGCCAACGCCTGCGGAACGCGTTCCACCCATCGTTTGGTAAACGACGCGGCAAGACCGTAGTCGGCGTAGGCTTCCAGCGGCTTGATAAAGGAGTCGTCTTCATGAACTTCGTCGCCGTCAACGATAAGCTGCTGACCTTTAATTGCCGCCCAGGACGGACCGGGGTTCATAATATAGTCGTTCATGATGATTTGCGTGTACTTGCGGCGCGCGCGGCGTCGAGCGGATTCGTCGCGAGTCTTGAGGTGGATTACCGGGTCGAGCTGGTCAATTAGCGCAGTAATACACTTTTCGCAAGTGAGGTAATCCTGCAAGTAGCGGACGAACGTGCCCATATCTTCCGGGTCGAGCCATTCGAATTCGTCAAACTTGTGAGTTTTGATGTACTCGTTGTAACGACGCGGAACTTCTTTCTTTGCCCAATCGGACAGATAAGCGCGAAGCGTGTCAGGCAGCGGGTCTCCGTGACGCTTGGATTTGATTTCGGCGCAGTCCGCCAGCATCGCTTCCGCTCCGTCCTGCAGAGTAAGAATGTTTTGCAGAGCGTAGATTTTATCGTACGCGCATTGCGGGTCTTCAGTCAGCCAGTTAACCATCTTGTTGCCCGCCTTGATTCGCTTTTCGCGGTCGACGTTGGCGTCCGGGTCTACGTACCAGGCGCGTGACAGCTGAAGGATTTCCGCCCGGAGACGGTTGATTTCCTGCTGCAGCTGGTTTTGCTTGTCTGTAGAGCTTGTAACAAGGTGAATGCCGGCGGCGATAAGGGACTGCCCGCCGTCGCCGTCTGTCATGGCGATGTCCCAGCGGTGTTCCTTGTCACGAACGTATCGGGCGACAGCGTCTGACGCCATAAAGGCTTCTTTCGCCTTGTCCCATTTGATCGGGTCGTTTTTCTGACGCATCGCCTCGTTCGTGTCCCACGTTCCGGGATAACGAATCGGGTAGGCGTTGGTAAACGGCTTGCCCTTGCCGCCGAAGTCGTTGAAGACGTCGTCCAGAGCGTCCGCCAGCTGACCGAGTCGAGCTTCGTACAGGGACTTGTCTGCATAGATTTCGCGGTTGCGGAATTCGTCGTCAATACCCGTCATACCGACAAACAGAGCCGGGGTGTCGTCTGTAACGCCGCGAGGCCAAATTCTGTCCCCGTAACGGGTGCGGCCCCATTTGTTGATGTGGTCTTTCATCTGGTTGGAAACTTCGAGGTTTCCACCGCGGGAAAGCAGCATCAACGTTTGAATCTGGCGTTCTTCGGTGCATCGTTCAAACAGGTAAGAAACCTTACCACGTTTGACGATTTCCATCTGTTCTTCGACCGTGTCGGCAGAAGTTCGTTTACCGGCTTCCGTACCTTGACGTCCGGCTCGCATACCGGGAATGTCGAGGAAGTCCATGTTCTCAATAACCTGACGCCAGTCGTCGTTCAAGCGGTGCGGCAGAATCGGAAGAACAAGTTCCAACATAGCCGCCTGCATCGTTTCAAGGTCTTCTCGGCCGTTGCCGCTGCCGGGGTTGTATTCCAGAACCATCCAGCCGGAACGATCTTTGAGCTGGAAGTCTGACCATTCGACGCGCTTCCAAACCTTGGACGTCGGACGGTCGTGGAACTTGCTTCGCTGTGAGTCCAGCAGGAATCGAACGCCCGCCCAGTGCGTCAAAATGCACGGGTCGTGATCAGGCGAATACAGACGTTCCAGGAACGCGTTGATTCTGGTAAACAGACCCGTCATGGACGACCAGTTCCCCCAGAACAGGTTGGCAACAACCTGCGTGTACCCTTCGTCAGAGAGCGGGTATCGGCTGAGAATGCTGTTAAGCAAAGCCGACTTGCACGGGAACCCGCGGCGGTCAATGCCGGTCATGTACGAGAACGCGTCCATGATGTCCATACGCCATTTACTGTCGACCTCTTTGCCAGGCGAGACTTTGGCGATTTGAGCAACCATGGTTTCCATGTTGTTTTCGTCCCAGATTTTGGAATCTTCAGCGCGGCATTCGCCGTGGAAGCCTCGCGCCAAAACGCGGAGCCATTCAGCGCGGGTCAACGCCTTGACCATAACAGGGAATTCCGGCGACGGACCTTCCGCCATACGCTCTTTGGTAGTAAATCGGGTAACCAGAGCCGTCGCTTCGTTTGAACCGGACTGCGGGTTAAGGTCGGTATCGAACGACAGATCCTTGTAGTACGACGGTTCTCCCAAAGCTTCGTCTCGACCCAGCGGGCTGTAATCGTGACTTTGCGGACGAAGAACAGCGCCCATAAAAAGACTCTTTCCGACCTGAGACGGACCGTAAACGGCTGCCGCGACCGGAACTTTAGATGAGGTGAAGATACTTCGCGCAAGGCGACGCAGCTGAAGAACCTGGAATTCGTCTCGTTCGGATATCGGAAGCATTTCCAATTTCGCACGATCTCTGTTAAATTCCGACAACCAATCGTAAACATCTGTGGTGAGGTTTAAGACCTCTTCCGCCTGTCGTTGCAGCAGACGGTCAGTTTCGTCAGGAAAACCCATAGTTGATAGTTAAATGAAAAAGGAATAAATGAGTTATTAAAACTTTGATTTTGGTATTCTTAGCTCAAGCCCAGCGTCACCCAATTGAAGAAACTTTTATATTTAGTATCTCTCTCAAAATAAGACCTTACTAAAATACCATACTTTATTATACCTTGCGATTTTACAAATTACAAGGGGGCGGTGAATATTTTTAAAATTTTTTTGTGGAAAGATAAAATGACAATTAAAACAGATAATAATTATCTGCAATAATATTTAATCGTCGGATTCTTCCTCTATCGGCGTAGTGGGGACGTCGGCGTTGCCTTCGTCCGACGAGGATTCTTCCTGCTTTTTGAATTCCTCGGGCAGGGGGTACGCCTCCGGGAACGCCGATTTTATATCGGTCTTGAACAGACGCATAATCTCTTTTACCGCAGGTCGAGCGGCGATCTCGCCGATAAACTTGCTTTGCGCGCGGCGGCGTTCTTCCTGTGTCGGGCCGGGGTTGGCGTTGGGAAGCTGTTTGAGTTCAATGACAACGTTCTGCCCGAAATGACGGTTGACCGCGTTTTGCAGTTTGGTAAAATTCTCCGGGTTGTCCCAGCTTCTGTATCCGAAAGAGTGTTCCCAGTCGTAGGCGATTTCTATCGCGTTGGAACCGATCAACTTAACGGAACAGTACGATCGAGCGTTGTCCAGCGGCAGACCGTCCAGATAAGATTCCAGAATGGCGTCGAGTTCATCTTTAACAGTCTCGGGGTTGATGGGATTTGAGACAGTAGGCGGCGTGGCGCCGCTCCCAGTCCGCGCTTCCGCGCGATTGCCTAAATCCGCTCCCGTTGGTCGCTTAGATTCATCAGTACTACTGCCTACTGCCTCTTGTCTACTGCTTACGGTATTCTCCCTATTCCCTACTCCCTGTTCCCTATTCCCTAGATTCAACGGCGTTTCTCTGACCGGAGGAACGAACGGAGTGTTGGGGGCGTTTTTCTGGGCGAAGACCCCGTTCAGTCCGCCGCCCAGAGCGCGGTTGGGGTCAACGAAAGGGCGGTTCTGCGTGGGCTGTTGAGGCGGTTGCTGCGACGCCGGTCTTTGCCATTGCGATCCGTTTAACTCCGGTGGAATGTTGGCGTCGGCAAACCCTGCTGGAATTCGGAGCGTTCTGCCGGGAACCTGTCCTGTCCGCTGAACGTTGGGAGCTCCCTGCGGCGCGTTGAGCTGCCGATTTGCGGGACTCTGCTGAACCGGCGGGGCGATGGCGCCGCTTTCTAGTCTATGAATCATAACGGCGATAGAGTCCAGGTCAGCAAGACGAGAAATCCTGGTTAAAGCGAGTTCCGCGAGGATTCTGCCCAGCGTCGTAAAGCGCATTCTGTCGAGCGTATGGTCGAGAATCTGGAGCGCCGCCAGGACGGTTTGAATTCCCATCGATTTCCCGGCTTCTCTCAGCAGACCTTCGTTATTAGGCGAGGCGTAGAGAAACTGGTTTTTCGTTCCCCCGGACAGGAGCAGCATCAGGTCGCGAAAATACCCGCAAAGCTGTTCCAGAAAGATGGCGGGATCCCGCCCCTGGCTCATCGCTTCATCAAACGCAGTAAGGACTTCCAGCGTATTCTTTTGCGACAGATTGTAGATAATTTTTAGCGTAAAGTCTTCGTCAGCAGTGCCTAATACGCTGTGGACGTCCGCGACGGTAATGTGTTCCGGGGCGAACGCGAGCAGTTGTTCAAGTAACGATTGCCCGTCTCGCATGGACCCGGCGGCGCGGCGAGCCAGCATTTCCACTGCGTCTTCTTCCGCCGTCGCGCCTTCTTTGATAATAATGTTTTTCAGACGCTGAGCGATCTGGTCGGTTCGGATCCCGGCAAAGTCGAAACGCTGACATCGTGACAAAATCGTAATCGGGATTTTGGTCGGTTCAGTCGTACAGAAAATAAACTTGACGTGAGCCGGCGGCTCTTCCAGCGTCTTGAGCAGGGCGTTAAACGCCTCGCGGGTGAGCATGTGGACTTCGTCAATGATGTAGATTTTGAA
>JAFZAL010000096.1 GCA_017557195.1 Thermoguttaceae bacterium
AAAGAACAACAAATGCGCGAATCTTCATCGTGATTCTCCCAAAATTGAATCTGTTTTTCGGCTTTTCCAAAATTCCTGTTGCGAAATTACGCCGATTTCGTTATAATGCGTTAAATACTAGTTCGGAATTTCAGGTTTAGGATTCTGAGGCGTTTTCTCAGAACTAAAAACTTTAACTCCGATTACTCCAATCGTACTTACTTCATTTCATCGGTTATATCCTTCCAAAAGATTGAATAATTTCGGGAAGATTCCAGAAAATGACAAAGAAAATTAGAATTTTAACAGTGATATTGTTAAGCTGCATAATCTCGGCAGCTTATTTAATGCTAGTAAATTTTAACAGTATCGGAATGAATATTGTAAGCGCCGCCAGCGCTCAGACGGAGGTTCCCGTCTCCCAGGCGTCGGATCGAGCGGTTCCCGACCCGGCAGATTTGTTTCGAAATGCGCGTTTGACGTATAATGGTCAAATGGTGGTTGCGGCGTCGATGAGAGAAGAAACGCTGGTTCATGACCGGCATGTTATTGGGGTGGGAGAATATATGGAAAAGATTGATAACGCCAAGCGTTATCTTCGAATGGAAATGAACTATTCCTGCGATAACGTTAGGCAAAGCGTTCAGTATATATCGGACGCTTCAAAAGACATGTTCTGGATTTCTAAAAACATTGGGACTCATAAAGAACTGTTCCGAATTGACGCCTTTAAGCTTAACGATCAGACTGCCAATCCTGAACTGGTTTCGTCTATTGACGGGATTCCGATTACGCCAGTTTCTTTTGCGGGCATTCCGTTTATTTTGTCGCAAATTGAAAAATACTATACGTTTACGTCCTGTTCCATAATCCGGGACTCGCAGACCAGCAAACCTTTTTACGTTATCGTTGGAACATGGAATCCGGAACGATTCCCGATGTCGAATTTGGTTTCCGAAAAAGGCATTAAATGGGATGCCGTTCCCCCTGAAATACCGGATACGATAAAAATATATTTGGGATTCAACGATCTGTTTCCGTATAAAATATATTATTATCGAAACGTTAACGATCAGCCGACTCTCATTTCCCGATTGACTTTTTACGACGTTTCGTTTGACGTTCGTCTCAATACGAAACAATTCGGTTTTTCGCCGTCCAGCGATAATAACAAGCCGATTGACATTACCAATCGTTATTTGAAGAAAAAAGACAAGTCAAACGAGAATACGACTATTAGAAATTAGCGCCTTTAGACGCCCCCGCTCCCTATTCCCTATTCCCTACTCCCCATGATATTATGTATTCAACGAGTCCTGTCGGCAAGCGTTGCGGTTGACGGCGAGGTCTGCGGTCAGATCGGCAAAGGCTTGCTCGTCCTGGCGGGCGTTGCCGCGGCGGATACGCCGGACGACGTCAAGACGATGGCGCAGAAAACCGTCAATTTACGCATGTTTGAAGACGCCGAGGGCAAAACGAACCTGTCGTTGGGCGACGTCGGCGGCGAGATTTTGTGCGTCAGCCAGTTTACTCTCATGGCGGACTGCCGAAAAGGACGTCGACCCAGTTTTATCAACGCCGCAGACCCGGACAAGGGGAAAAAGTTCTATCTGCTTTTTGTCGATCAGCTGCGTCAGCTGGGAGTTCATGTAGAGACGGGCATCTTCCAGGCGGATATGAAAGTCTCGCTTGTCAACGACGGTCCGTTTACGATTATTCTGGATTCCGAACGGTTTAAGGAGCCGAGAAGGAGTTAAGCGTTGCGAGTTCAGACGGCGAGTCTTCTTCTGACGACGATTCTGCTCTGCGCGGTAAGCTGTTCGGTTACCTCGTGGATAGCGCCGCCGCGCGACAAGGACGCAAAGCCGTACTCGTCCAAAAGCGTTACCCGGGGTCAGCTGGAAATAACCGGCGAGGCGCCCATGAACGATTTCCTCCCTCTTATGGACGAGCTTCAGGCGACTATGGGCGACATGCAGGATATCTTGGGACTGTCGGAACTGTCCGCCCCAACTCGAATCCACATATACACTTCCAACTACGAGCTGGAAAAGGCGATTCGTCAGCGGTCGCGCCTGGCGCCGTATCGTCGGGCGTATTTCTTTGACGACGATAAGAAAAAAGAGATGGTCATTCTGGTCAAGCATACAGACTACATCGCCTACGACTTGCGCCACGAATGTACGCACGCGTTTCTGCATAGCCATTGCTCAGACGCCCCGCTTTGGCTTGACGAGGGCTTGGCGGAATACTTCGAGCCGTCCAGAACGGAGCAGGGCTATCAGCCGCGGCACATAAACCGTTTGATGAGAATGGTTAACACGTCCAAGTGGAGACCGAATCTGACGCGCCTGGACAAGCTGGACAAGTCCGTCGTCTTCGACCTGACGGTGGAACAGTACGCCGAGTCCTGGCTCTGGGCGCATTTTCTGATTAACTATTCCGACCAGTCCCGACTTCTGCTCAAAAGCTGGCTAAAGGACTACGAGAATCTCGAAACGCCCCCGCCGCTGTCGGATCAGATTCGAAAACTCTATCCCGACTGCGAGAACCGGGTTTACGAGTACCTGCTCGAACTGAACCGAAAACTGGCAGAGCTGGGAGAAATCGACAACCTGCCCCCCGAGGGGGAGTTGACAAACGAGAACTAATGTCGCATAATAGCTAATAGTTTCAAACTATTCCCTACTCCCTATTCCCTACTCCCTAAAATGTTCCCACACGACCCCTTATATTCACTGTACCTTGAAATTCTTCGTACGGAACTCGTACCGGCAACGGGCTGTACGGAGCCGATAGCGATTGCATACGCTGCAGCTGTGGTTCGTCAGACGCTGCAAGCTATTCCTGACCGCGTTCTGGTTCAAGCCAGCGGGAATTTGATTAAAAACGTCAAGAGCGTTTACGTTCCCAATACAGACGGTCAGCGGGGCATGGAGGCGGCGGTCGCGATTGGTCTTATCGGCGGCGACGCGTCCCGGGAGCTGGAAGTTATCGCGTCCGTTGAGCCGACGCAGAAAGTTCAGGCGGCGGAATATCTTGCCCGCGGCGTGATAGCCGTGGAATATCTGGACTCGACGCACCCGTTTGATCTCAAAGTGACGGTGTACAAGGACGGCCATTCCGCCATGATTCATTTGCAGGACTCGCACACGAACATCGTCGAGCTGAAAAAAGACGGCGCTGATGTACAATGGTCAGCGGGCGAGTTGCGAGATGAAAAATTACTGCCTGCTGCCTCTTGCCTACTGCCTTATTCTCATTGCGGATCTCAGCCGACGCCCCTGACGGACGACGCCTACGACCAGCTGTCCGTCAAGGCGATTCTGGATTTCGCCCAGTCCGTTGACCTGTCGGAAGTGGAGTCGATAATTCAAGCTCAAATTGACTGTAACATGGCGATTGCCGAGGAAGGGCTTCGCAACCGATACGGGGCAAACGTCGGCAAGACGATTCTCAGCGCGTACGGCGATGCCGACGTCAAGGTTCGCGCCCGGGCGTATACCGCCGCCGGGTCGGACGCTCGCATGGGCGGGTGCAATCTCCCGGTGGTTATCAATTCCGGCAGCGGGAACCAGGGCTTGACGGTCTCCGTCCCGGTAATCGTCTACGCCAAAGAACTGAACTCGTCGAAGGAAGACCTGTTCCGCGCTCTGATTCTGTCGAACCTGACGGCGATACACATCAAGTCCGGGATGGGGCGTCTGTCCGCTTACTGCGGAGTCGTTTCCGCCGGCTGCGGGGCGGGCGCGGGAATTGCGTACCTTCACGGCGGCAGATACCGGGAAATCGCCCATACAGTCGTCAACGCCATTGCGATTCTGTCCGGCGTCGTCTGTGACGGGGCGAAGGCGTCCTGCGCTGCGAAAATCGCCTCGGCGGTTGACGTTGGGATTTTGGGCTTTTTAATGTTCAAAGACGAAATGCAGTTCAGAAGCGGGGAAGGGCTTGTTTCCGCCGGAATTGAAGCGACGCTGCACAACATCGTCCGACTGGGCAAAGACGGCATGAAAGAAACCGACAAAGAGATCATCCAAATGATGATGGAACGCGCCCAGCCGAACCCGGACAAGAGGGAGTAGGGAGTAGGGAGTTGGGAGTAGGGTCGCAAGCGTGACACGTCGGGAGCGCGCTTGCGCCGGGGATTGCGGCGCCCCTAGGCGCCGCCTTGTCCAATGCCCCGCTAAACCCTTTCGCCGTAGCCAATAACCATATCGGGTCGCGGACGAAGTCCGCATAAGAAGCCTCACGCGAAGTCCGCGAAGTCCGCAAAGTTTTAAAAAACAAGGCAAGCCGGGGTGCAAGACGCCCGGGCAAACCTCATGCGGAGGCGCGGAGCTGCGGAGGATGTCCGCGAAGTTTAAAAAATTTCTTTGCGATCTTTGCGTTCTTTGCGGCTAAAAATTCTTCGGCGTATGATTATTCTAAAATTCTCCCCGGGGGAGTTGACATTTGATAATCTTTTTCGGATAATAGCAGATATAAATTAGCAATTGTCAATTAGCAATTAGCAATTATTGATCCGCTTGCGTCAATTGCTAATTGCTCATTGCTAATTGATAATTCCCCTATGCACTACGCACTAAGCACTATGCACTAAACATCATGAAACACACAGCAGCAACTTTATTATCGGCGGCAATTGTTATTGCCTTGTTTACGTCCGCGAAGGCGGATTGCTATCAGAACGCGGAGGGGTTTAACGACGGCTGGTCGTTCGCCCGGGTTGTATCAGGGCAGGAACGGAAGAAAGCCGCGTTTAATCTGGAGTCCCCAGACCGGTTCCAGGTCGGAGACGATTTGATTCCAGAACCGTTGGAGGAGTCAGCGCCGGTTCGTGTGCCGCACGACTGGGCGATTTCCGGCCCGTTCGATACGAATCCGGAGACGTGGGGCGGGCAGGGGAAACTGCCGTGGCGCGGCGTTGGCTGGTATTCCAAAACGTGGCGCTGCGACGACCCGGCGGGCAGGACGTTTGTTCTCGATTTCGGCGGCTGTATGGCGTTTCCGGAAGTCTACGTCAACGGGAAGTACGCCGGCGGCTGGGACTACGGATACATGAGCTTTCAGGTCGATATAACCCCGTTCGTTCAGCCCGGCGACAACCTCATTCAGGTTCGCTGCGACACCCGGCCGCACCGTTCCCGCTGGTATCCCGGCGCAGGCATTTACAGACCGGTTCAGCTTTTAACGTACTCGTCCCCCGTCCGGTTCAAGCCGGGCGACGTTACTATCACAACGCCCAAAGCGTCTGCAGATCAGGCGGAAGTCGTTGTTACAGCGACGATAGACGTTTCCGCAGTCAAAGAGCCGAACGCCCTCAAAGCGGTTGTAACGCTCAAAGACCCGACCGGAGCGACCGTCGCTGAAAAAGAAGCTGCTCTGACCGCCGCCGGCGCGTTTGAATGTACGTTTACCGTAGACAACCCGCAGCGGTGGGACGTCGTCAGTCCGAATCTGTATACTGCAGAGTTGCGAGTTGCGAGTAGCGAGTTGCGAGAGGAGAAACTACTGCCTACTGCCTCTTGCCTACTGCCTTATTTAGACTGCGTCTCCATTCCGTTTGGAATCCGGGAGATTCGGTGGACGGCGGACGACGGCTTTCATCTCAACGGGCGCCGGGTTCAGCTTTACGGCGTCGACCTGCACCACGATCAGGGCGTTATGGGCGCGGCGGCTCACCCGACGGCGATTGAACGTCAGCTGAAGATCATGAAAGACATGGGCGTCAACGCGATTCGCACGTCGCACAACCCGCCGTCCAAGGAGTTCCTTGACGCCTGTGACAGACTCGGGTTTATCGTCTGGAACGAGCTGTTCGACAAATGGGACGGGACCGCCGGGCTGACGAGTCAGTCTTATTTCGACGCCTTTATGGAACGCCAGGTTCGGCAGTTCGTCAACCGTGACAAGGACCATCCCTGCGTTTGCGTCTGGTCGATTGGGAACGAAATTGCCGATATCGAACGGAACTCCAAGGGCAGTTCCAACCCGAATCTTGACGCCCCGCGCCGGGTCAAATGGGCGGCGGACTGTTTCCGAAAATGCGATCCCACCCGGCTTGTCGCGATGGGCTGTTTTATGGACGGCGCGTGCCGACCGGACAACCGCGTTCTGGAATCGCTCGACGTAACCGGCTGGAATTACGGGGGAAAGTACGCCTCGGCGCGCGCGGTGTATCCCAACATGCCGCTGGTCTATTCCGAGTCCGCCTCGGCTGTGTCGTCACGCGGGTATTATGAACTTGTCCCGCCGACGTCGTCTTATCCGAACTGGCGCCATCCGACCCGGAAAGACGACTACAATTCCAAAACGCTGCAGGTGGACGGCTACGATTTGATTTCCGCCAACGGCCCGCGCGACATCCCGGACGTCGATTTCGACCGCATGGAACGCGACCGGTACGTCGCCGGCGAGTTCGTCTGGACGGGGTTCGACTACATCGGCGAACCGACCCCCTTTGACCGTCAGGCGAAGTCCAGCTACTTCGGAATCGTCGACCTGGCGGGGATTCCCAAAGACCGATTCTATCTGTATCGCAGTTACTGGCGCCCGGACGAGACGACCGTTCATATTCTTCCCCATTGGAACTGGAACGGCGAGGCGCCGCTCCCAGTCCGCGCTGCCGCGCGCCTGCCAAAAACCGCTCCCGATGGTCGCTTAGATTCTTCTAGTAATACAAATCCGTCCGGTCAAGAAATGGCATTTTCGGGAGACAAGAAAATCGTCCCGGTATACGTGTATTCAAATGCGGACGGCGTGGAACTGTTTCTCAATGGGAAATCGCTGGGATTGCAGTTCAAGGCAAATACTTTGATTAAACCGGTGAATTTGGCGGCAGCCCCCGGGTGCGAGTACTCTGCCAGTACGGAAGAGGGGAAAGACGAAGAAGGCAAAAAGAAAGGGAAAACCAACTTCGCCT
Source organism: Thermoguttaceae bacterium (assembly GCA_017557195.1). Lineage (GTDB taxonomy): Bacteria > Planctomycetota > Planctomycetia > Pirellulales > Thermoguttaceae > RUG11551. Next base: position 6,902 of record JAFZAL010000096.1, read on the forward strand.
CGAAAGCCTTTGACGACCGCAGCTCAACCCGCTGGTGCGCGACGGACAATTCCGGGAACCAATGGCTTCAAGTCAAACTTGGGAATGTTGACGACCAGGTTCGTTCTGTAACAGTTCATTTTGAAAACTCCACTGACTCCTATTCGTTTAAAATTCAGGCGTCTGACGACGGCGAGAACTGGTCGGACGTTTACGCCTCGAAGTTTTCCGGAACGGACTCGTCTGTATCCGTCCCGGTTTACAAATCGCTGAGAAATAGTCGGTATTTCCGCATTTGGTTTGACGAACTCAAAGAAGGACATTGGGCGTCGATTTGCGAGTTTAATCTGTCAAGTCTGCCGCCGTCCCTCAAGCCGGGATATTACGCTGTAATCGACAAATACCGATTCCGCTGGGAAGACGTCCCATACGAACCTGGAACGCTGGAAGCAGTTGCGTATAAATTTGCTGAACCTAAAGAAAACGAACGGAATTATATTCCAAAGTCCAGCATGTTCACGAAGGACGACCTTTACGAAAACCTGAAGGAAATCGGACGTCAGACGGTTAAAACCGCCGGCGCGCCCGCCGCTCTCCGTTTGACTTTGGAACCGAACCCGTTTACCGGCAAGCCGGGATTCCGGTCAGACGACGATTTGGCTTACATCCTTGTCGAGTCCGTTGACAAAGACGGGACGCTCTGCCCGCTGGACAACAGAACGATTCGCGTAACGGTTGAAGGGTCAGCGGAACTGGCGGGCATCTGCAACGGCGACTCCATGGGCATGGACTCGTTCACCGACGCAACGCACCCGCTGTTTTACGGCAAAGCCATCGTCGCGATTCGCTCCAAGCCCGGCTCCGACCCCGTCCGCGTTACTGTTGAATCGGAGGGAGTAGAGCAGGGGACTGTTACAATTAGTAATTAGTAATGAGTAATTAGTAATTACGCAAGCGTGACGCAGTGGTTGTGCGCAGGTCAACTCGCACACGGATTTTACGGATTAGACGGATTTTCACCGATTGGTTTACGACGTTCTTACTTTGTATTCTCCCCTTACTAAAGTTTTTTGGAAAGGGGAGTTTGAGGGGAAGAACCTTTTTTTCAAAAAAGGTTTTCCCCTCATAAATAAACTTGAAAAAACTTCCCTAAAAAGGGAGCCAGCTTGCTGGCGACCGAAAGTTTTTTCAAGTTGGCGAAACGCCTCACTTCAAAAATTCAAAGACTAAACATGCGAATATTCCTTTTTTTACAGACGTTGGCGGCGACGGCGTTTTTAGCGCTGGGAACTGCTTTTGCGGCGCCGGATCTGCCGATTAAGGACGTTTCCGAGTTCGACGGCGCTCAGCAGGTCGTTATCGCTCAGGGAACGAAGACGGTTTATCAGGGACACCCGACGTCCGTTCTCTTTCCTGACGGGAAAACGATTTTGTGCGTCTGGACGGTGGGACACGGCGGGCACGCCGGGCCGGCGGCGCTGTCGTCCGACGGCGGGAAAACGTGGACGCGCGTCGACGAGCGGTTCCCGGTGGAATATCAAACTCACGTCAACTGCCCGAGCGTGTATCGGCTTGTCAACGCTGACGGGAAAGCGTTTGTCTGGGTCTTTTCCGCGCAGCCGAAAATCGCCCGGGTTGTCAGCTGTGACGAGGGCAAAACGTGGCGGGTCATGCCGTCGCTGGGATTTTCCAACGTGATGGCGTTTAGCAGCGTCGTCCCGAAAAATCCCGGGGCGCAGGACGGCTGTTACATTGGCTTGTTCCATCATTGCGTCAACCTCGACACCGGAGCCGTTCTCAACGGGGAAAGCTGCAAAAACCGCCATTTGGAAGTGTTGCAGTCGGAGACGTCCGACGCCGGGTTTACGTGGTCGACGCCGCGAGTTGTCGCGTCCGTTGATGGGAAAGACGCCTGCGAGCCGTGCGCGTTCTGGTCGCCCGACGGGAAAGAGCTTTGCTGTTTAATGCGGGAAAATAAGGGAACCGGAGGAGAGAACAGACGCGCTCTCCAAATGTTCAGTCAGGACGGCGGGCGTACGTGGTCGGAGCCGGAACCGACCTGCTGGGGCTTGACGGGACATCGGCACGTTGCCGCCTACTTGCCGGACGGCAGGCTGATCGTCGTCTTTCGCGACACCGCGCCGGACAGCCCGACGCTGGGGTCGTTTGTCGCCTGGGTCGGGACGTACGACGATATTAAGTCCGGCAGAGCAGGGCAGTTCCGAATCAAATTGATCCAATCGTACGCCGGCTGGGATTGCGGATATCCCGGCTTACACGTTCTGCCAGACGGAACGATCCTGACGATAACGTACATTAAATATCAGCCCGGCGAAGACAAACAGTCTGTTGTGGCAGTGCGGTTGAGATTAAGTGATTAGCGCTTAGTGCATAGTGCTTAGGACGCAAGCGGCGGCGAGGCGCCGCTCCCGATCCGCGCTGCCGCGCGCCTGCCAAGAACCGCTCCCGTTGGTCGCTTGCGATTTCCTTACTAAAGAATCTTAAGCCGCAAAGAACGCAAAGATCGCATAGTTTTTAAAACTTCGCGAACTTTGCGGACTTTGCGTGAGGTTTTATGGGCGCTTCCGCACCCCGGCTCGCCTTGTTTTTTAAAACTTCGTGAACATCCTCCGCATCTCCGCGTCTCCGCGTGAGATTTTAATGTTCGCTTCGCTCACGCCCACGGGTTTACACCCCCGGCTCGCCTACGCCTTTCGTTGTCGAAAAACTTTCTCCATTTTCTCAGGATTTTCAACTTTTTTCAATCTTTTTTTCTTCTGGACGCTTACAAAATCTCAAAATTAGTATATAATATAGTATAAGCAGAAAAACGATTTCACGTTTTGCCGTCGGAACGTCTCGGCGCAAAAGTCGTTTTATATAACCGTTATTCCGATTTACCCTTTGAGGAGTAAAAGAATGGCTATTACTCAATCCTCATTCAAATATTCCCTGTTTGCTATCGCCGCGCTTTTATGCGTTTCCAATATCGCGTTTGCCGACTTGGTAACGTACTGGACGTTTAACGAAGGAACCTTTACAGACGCTTCCGGAAATGGCTATACGGGAAATTTGGCAGGTACGGCTCCAACAATAACCAATGACGGCATAGTTGGAAAGACGTTTTATGGTAATGCCGGTGGAAAGTTTAACATCAACATTTCCGCAGCCAACGTCAACGTAAACAACTTTACGGTTTCTTTTTGGGGCAAACAAACTGGCGCCAACTGGAAAGATTATCTTAGCTTGCATGATTCCCAGTACGGCGACAGCGATTTCCAAAGGGCAAACAATTCATTGAGCGTCTATAACACTCCATGGGGAGTTGACATTAACGGAAGTACCGACGTCTCTTCTGGTTTCCATCATTTTGCGTTTACTTCAGACCCGGAATCTGGCGATGGAAAATTGTATATTGACGGGGTGTTAAAAGCGACTGTTAACAAGGCAGACATTTCCTCCGTAATTACCCACATGACCATAGGCGGCAATTACAATTCAGGTTCACGCAATGGAACTGCTACCGTAGACGAAGTTCAGCTTTACAACCAACCGCTGAGCGCGGAACAGGTTCAGTTCCTTTATAACAACCCGTCTTTGTATCAGGCGACGGTTTATCAGCGCGATGTAACAGCAAACGGGAACTGGTCGGACGCCGACTGGAACGCCAACGGACAAACCGGTCAGGCGTTTGCGAATTCCTCTGCGGTTCAGTTGGACGCGGCCAACGCCCCAACGCTGACGGTCGATCAAAACGTTACCGTCAACTCGCTTGATTTCAACGGCTCCATGACCGTAGCCGGTTCCAATACGATTACTCTCAACGGCGAAAAGCGGATTACCGTTGCCAACGCCGACGATACCGCAACTATCAGCGCTCCGATTACCGCTCAGTACGACAACGGCATTGCCAAAACCGGCGCTGGCAAGCTTTCTCTTACCGGCTCCAACACGTATACCGGCGGAACGACGATTTCCGGCGGAACGGTGTCTGTCAATAACGTCAACGCGCTGGGAACGGGCGCTGTTACACTAGACGGCGGAACGCTCGACGCCTCGCCGGCAGGGAAAAGCAAGACCTTTGCCAATGGCATTGTCGTCGGCGAAAACGGCGGGGCGATTACCACCGCAACGGGAGATTATTCTTCCTTCTCGTCCATTACCGGTTCCGGCGATTTAACCACCAACGGCTTGGTTCACTTTAGCGGGACAGGCGGATACAACGGACATCTAACCGTCAACAGCGGTTACACCCGCATCAATCCCGGCTCTTTCGGAATTTTTGATTTAACGTTAAACGCCGCTGGCTCGTACTTTAATATTTTGAATTCCGGAACTCTCCAGATTGGCAAGCTGGAATCGACCGTCGATTGCGAAGTATTCAGCAGCGATTCGTCAGCGTATACGTTTGAAATCGGCGCTGGCACGACCAGTTCGGATACCGCGTCGTACGCTGGACGCATTCGCGGTCTTTCCGGTAAAAAGAACGTTACAGTCAAAAAAGTCGGCGAAGGAACTCAAACGTTCAACCGCACCGGCTACGTCTATGGCGGAACAACCAACTCCATTAAAGAGGTTATTGTCGATAACGGAAAAATGGTTATCAACGCCAACCACAGCGTTTTTTCTGCTGAAAGCACCGTTGGATTCTGGGGCTCCGCGACCATTACCATCAACGAAGGCGGAACGCTGGAGTATAAAAGAGCCTGGAACACGTCTCCGAACGATATGATGACTATCAACGGCGGAACGCTGACGTTGAGCGCCGTGCAATATCAAAACGCGCTCACCTTTAATTCCGGCACAGTCAACGGCTCTGGCGAATTGCGAGCCGGGTATAACGGAACCGGCGTTTGGACTGTAACCGGCGGAACGTCAACCATCAATAACAAAGTCGTCCTGGTTAAGAGCGGAGAACATACGACCTTTACCGTCAACTTTGACCCTGGCGCAACTCTGGACGTCAAGAGTACGATTACCGGGCTAGGCGGCTATGAGGGAACAGACGTTACGTTTAACGGAACGGGCGAGAATCCTGGCAACATTAATTTCTACACGGCTTCAGGAGCCATGACCGGGTTAGGCAGCATTACGTTTAACAATATGAACGCGTCCATTGCAAAAGACGGGTCGTCATTTTGGGATTACGGATATTTTAACGGGTCGTCTGTTACATTGAAAGATTCAACGCTGACAACGTCGCGGGATCATTCAACCAACGGCACGACGTTTACTCTCGACCACGGAACGATAACCGCTAACGGCGCTGTCAATACGTATATCGCCAACTGGTATCTGAAAAACGGATCGAAGGTAAACGGTACAACGGACAGCTCCTCTGTCCGAACGGGACATCAATGGAATTCCAACGTTTACACGCAGTACGACGAAGGTCAGCCCGAAAACGTTATGAACGAGATTTCCGCCGATATCGCCATGTACAACACTGGCAGAACGATGACGTTCAACATTGCAGACAAAGCGCCGCTGACCGTTTCCGGCAACTTTATTCCTGCTGCAAGCGGACATTACAACGCGCTCGTTAAAACCGGCGCTGGTACGCTGACGCTGACCGGTCAAAACAGCTATGGAACGACAACGGTTTCAGAAGGAACGCTGGTTGTCGCCGGAGCTGGAACGCTGGGTACGAAAGACGTTACAATTGCTGAAAACGCGACGCTGGAATTCGCGCCTGATTCCGTTCAAAACGTCTCTAACGCGATTTCCGGCGCTGGCAGCGTTGTCAAAAGCGGCGAGGGAACGCTCTCTCTGACGCAAGTCCCAGGATATACCGGCTCGACAACGATTGAATCGGGAACGCTGGTTCTGCCCGGCGGTTCGACCCTGTATAATCTTTCCGGCGGAAGCGTAGACGAAAGCGGTCAAATTGCAGTTCCTGCAACGCTGACTGTCAACGGCGACTTGACGCTGGACAACAGCATAGACGCAAATTACGTCGGGTCGATTAAAGCAGGGTCAGTTGTTAAGACCGGCGGAGGAGTGCTGAATCTCTACGCAGACGAGGCAAACAAAATCGAAATTGATTCGTTGTCTGTTTCCGCTGGCGATTTGAACCTCAAGGGTTATTACGACGGCGATATCGAAATCATCAACGGCGCGTACTACTCGCCCGGCAACTCCATCGGGACTTCCGACCTCGCCGGCAACATCGCGTTTATAACCGATACCGCCGATTCAAACGGCTTTGCACGTTTTGAATTTGGTGATTTTACCGGCGCGGACGAAAATCACGACCTGTTGGTTATGAACGGCGGTACTTTTGGAGCAGCTGAAGGCGTTGTTCTACTGAACTTTGCAAACGACGACGCCGAAACCTGGGCGTCTGCTGGCGTCGATTATCTGCTGGTGTCGAACGGTTCGTTTGACGGTAATGTCGCATCCTGGCTGGATCAGGCTTATACGGACTTGTTCAGTCTGCAAGTCAGGGATGGCGGCTTATACCTGATCGCCGCGGCTTCTCCCGAAACCGGCGTCCCGGAACCGTCGACCTGGGCGCTGATGGCGCTGTGCGTTGCTGGGTTGATGTACTGGCGGAAGCGAAAGTAATTTGGAGTGCGACGGCTTGCCGTC
>JAFZAL010000097.1 GCA_017557195.1 Thermoguttaceae bacterium
AGCAATTCCAGACAAACGTCGTTCAGAACGCCGTCTTCCTGTTCGGCGAAAACCCATACTTCGCCCTGTTTATTTGGTTGAGTCATAATAGTTTAGGGTATGTTAATGTGAGCGATTGGTTATTAGTGCTTAGTGCTTAGTGCCTAGTGCTTAGTGCTTAGTACCTAGTGCTTAGTGCTTAGTGCTTAGTGCTTAGTGGTAAGTGGTAAGTGCTTAGTGCTTAGTGCTTAGTGGTAAGTGCTTAGTGCCTAGTGGTTAGTGCATAGGGAGAGGATCGCTTGCGTCCTATGCACTATGCACTACGCACTATGCACTCTCCTACAACGTCTTATCTTCGACCAGTTCGTGAATCAAGCCGTTAATGCCTTCTTCGGTCGGTTCGACGTTCTTAAAGCCTTCTTTTGTCAGAACGATTGACAACACCTTGAATACTTTGGTCGGCGAGCCAGCCAAACCGCAGCGATCCAGATCGGCGTTGACGTCGTCCAGACTCCACTGTTCCAGAAGGAGTCCCTTTTGTTCCAGCTTGGCTTTTTCTTCTTCCGCTTCCGGAGCGAGTTCGCCGGGCACGCGGGCGAACCGATATTTCAGCGTCTTGCAAGCCGACAGCGGACGGGGTTCGTTGGCGGTGTCCAAAACGGTAATCAGACACGGCAGCTGGCTTTTGACGATTTCCCAGCCGGAACCCGTGTTGCGTCGAACGGTAATGGTTTTGTCGTCCGCGTCAATGACCTGTTCCAGATACGTGATTTGCGGGATCGCCAGTTTTTCCGCGATCTGCGGACCGACCTGGGCGGTGTCGCCGTCAATCGCCTGACGTCCGCACAGAACGATGTCGAACTTGCCAACCGTCTTGACGACCTGGGAGAGAATGTAACTCGTCGCCAGAGTGTCGGACGCGGCGGCTCGGCGGTCAGTGAGCAGAATAACGCGATCTGCGCCGCGATACAAACATTCGCGCAGGACGTTCGCCGCTTTCGGCAGCCCCATTGTAACGCACGTAACCGTTCCGCCGAATCGGTCTTTGATTTCCAGCGCCGTCTCCAGCGCGTGAAGGTCTTCAGGATTAAAAATCGCAGGCAAGGCGCTGCGATTGACAGTTCCTTCCGGCGTCATTGCATCAGAGGTAATGTTAGCCGTATCGGGAACCTGTTTAACGCAAACTACAATGTCGTAAGGCACAGGCGTCTCCAGTAAATCTGAGGAAAACTATATAATAATGTCTGTTAAACAGCTGACGGCTAATATATTATTAATTGTATGCCGTCAAAAACCTAAATTTATAACAACATCGAAATTTCCTGAATCCAAACATCAAAAAATATTCCCATATCGTTATAAATGTCCTATCTTCTCTAAAGTATTGTAGACGATTTAAGCGATCTTGTCAAGAGCGAAATAGGATGTTTTCACGAGCGTTCGCGCCGCCCGCAAATTTTTAGCCGCAAAGAACGCAAAGAGCGCAAAAAAATGGAAGGCGGTAATGGAGTTCGCGCAGCGAACGGAATTACGCAGTTCGCCGAAGGCGAACCAAAACGTTGGAAGTGTACATAACAAACGACGCAGCCAAAAATCTTACTGGGGTGCGGACATTGTCCGCAAAAGAATTTAACCACAAAGAACACAAAGAACACAAAGAAACAATTGTCGTTACGCTTGCGGCGGAAGCCTCCAAAAATCTTTTGAACGTGGAAAGCCGCTCCGTCCTGCTGGTTCGCGGGCGTCTTCGCCCGCCGAAGAAAAAACCGCCCCGCTGTTTCCCAAAGACGCAGCCAAAAACCTTACTGGATCGCGGACGTAAGTCCGCAACAGAAACCATGTCCGCTGAGAACTGCTGGGAGTTGCTGGGAAGATTCTGGGAACTGCTGGGACGCATTCCGCAACAGAAAAATAACCCCCCATACCTTGTATAAACCCCTTTTTTATGTTATTATTAAAAACGTCCCTTGAAATATTACCCAGCCTGTATTTCCGAAACGTTTTCATGAACAGTCCCCGGGTCGAGTATATAACTCGCAAATCTGCCGTTTTATCAACGTCTTCGATGGATTGTTTGTCTGACGTGTCAACAATCAATTTGACCGTTGGCTGCGCTCACGGCTGCCTGTACTGCTATACTCAAGGATACAGTTCTTATCCGGGAAACAGCTTCGTTCAGGTTTATGACTCGCTTCCACAACAGTTAGAAAACGAACTGAACAGAAAAAGACGATTGCCGCGCCGCGTCTATTTCAGCCCGTCGTCTGACTTGTTTCAGCCAATAAACGGGTTTGCTGACGTAACGCGGCAAATGCTCAATATTCTATTGGAACGCCAAATTGAGGTGGCGTTTCTCACTAAAGGGCGAATTCCGGATTCCGTTTGGTCTGTTCTGGAAAAGCGTCCTCACCTTGTTTTTGCTCAAATCGGTTTGATTACCACGAACGACGCGATTCGTCAAATCTTTGAACCGAACGCCGCGCCGGTTGACGTCCGGCTATCGCAAATCAGGCGTTTGGCAGACTTCGGCGTCAAAACCACGGTTCGACTGGATCCCATCCTGCCGGGCTTAACGGATTCCGATGAGGAATTCGACCGTTTGTGTCAGGCGGTTTCTCCGTCGGTTCGTTCTGTCGCGGCAAGCGTCCTGTTTCTTCGACCTGTAATCTATCGTTTAATGAAAAGCCGTCTTGAACAGAGTTCGATCCCTTCAGAAATACAAGCTCGAATTGAAGAGATGTTCTCTATGTACAGCCATACCGAAAGAATACAGATTCGCGCTCGAAACAGTATCATAGATTCCGCGCCGATTGAGCTGCGGCGTTCAATCTATGAACGTTTAACGCAGCGCGCTTCCCAGTACGGCTTGAGCGTCCATATTTGCGGCTGTAAAAATCCGGACTTGTCCTCTCAGCGATGTTTAATTGCAGGGACGTGTAACAAAGAATCCGCGTCAACTCCTACGCTGTTTAGTTTAGAAGACGATTGAATTCTGAAACGCCCCGATTCGCAGTTTCCAATAGCCGCAGCCAAAAAACTTCTCGGGTCGCGGACGAAGTCCGCCGAAGCAATCGCACACAAAGTCCGCGAAGTTCGCAAAGTTATCAATTGGCGCTACGCTTACGGCGGAAGCATCCCCCAAAATAAGAACAATGAGATTTATAAAAAAGTAATAACGTTATAGCGGTGTACAGATGATACTTTTTTCAGTCGTTATTTTTGACCCCTCCTATAAATTATTTGTATTTAGATTATAATAGAACATAATGGGACTTGAAGATGAATGGTTGACAACTACAAATGTTAGATGTATAGAGTCAAGCAAAGTATAGTGGCTAGCTGGTGAGCTAACGGTAAATACCCTAATAATTATTAAGGAGATTACAATGTCAGATCAAAACCTTTACCCAGACCCACGGAATACTCCACCTGAGTTACAAGAAGCGTGGCAAGCTGGTTACGATGAACGGATGAAGGCAGAAGCATATGAACGTGGAGTGAAAGCCGCTGAAGAAGAGATCGCACGAAAAGACCAGGAAGCGGCTGAGGCAAAGAGAAAAATAGAGGCAGAAAAAAAACAAAGGCAAATGGTGGATGAAGTTCTGAAGTCGATCAGGGACCTTTAGTAATAATATAACTTACCATCCAGAGATATAAAATAGAATTGTTAACATTCCCGTAGTTTTATAGCCTCATTCAATAAACAACCCCCCGATAACTACTGCTATCGGGGGGTTGCTTTTATTTTCTATTCGTTGTTATTTAACGCTTTCCTTTGAACAGGGTTGAATAAAATATCTGCAAGAAAACAGCCGCTGGATTTATCAACAAAAACCCACGCCTGAAGGCGTGGGCTACGGTTTTTAGATAATTGTTTCCTCTCAGCTAAAGCTGTGACGTAAAACGCCCTAGTTCGCCCAGCCGTCGGCGTCCTGTTCGCGCATGAGCGCGGCGAGGATGGCTTTTTGGGCGTGGAGGCGGTTGCCTGCCTGCTGGAAGATTTTGCATTGCGGGGATTCCAGAACGCCTTCCGTTACTTCCAGATTGTGACGCGCCGGCAGGCAGTGCATAAACCAGGCGTCCGGGCAG
>JAFZAL010000098.1 GCA_017557195.1 Thermoguttaceae bacterium
AGAACCGGCTGCTGAAGAACCGGCTGCTGAAGAACCGGCTGCTGAAGAACCGGCTGCTGAAGAACCGACTGCTGAAGAACCGGCTGCTGAAGAACCGGCTACTGAAGAACCGGCTGCTGAAGAACCGGCTGCTGAAGAATCGCCTTCTGAAACGACTTCTGATGAATCGGCCGCAGAAGAACCTGCCGCTGAAGAACCTGCCGCTGAAGAACCTGCCGCTGAAGAACCTGCCGCTGAAGAACCTGCCGCTGAAGAACCTGCCGCTGAAGTTCCTGCCGCTGAAGCTCCTGCTGAGGCAAAAGAAGCGGAAGCTGTTATGCCTCCGTACTGGATGATTATTCCGTTTGCGGCGCTGTTGCTGGCAATCGCCATTTTCCCGCTCGTTCCGTTTACGGAACACTGGTGGGAAAGCAACCTTCACCGCTTTGAAGTGGCGGCAGTTCTCGGATTTTTGACGTTGATCTATTACGCCTTTATGTGCGATTTCCCGGTCGAATGTGAGTGGTCGTTCTTCCATGGAGAATACGAGCCGACAGGCGGATTCCAGTGGCAAATTGCGTGGGCGATTTTCTGCAATGCGTTCTTTAACGACTTCGTGCCGTTTATCGTTCTTCTGTTTGCTCTGTTTACCATTGCCGGCGGAATTCGCATTTCCGGCGACCTTAAAGCGACTCCGATTGTCAATACTACAATTATGGGGATTGGCGCGGTTTTGGCTAGCTTCATCGGAACGACCGGCGCGGCGATGTTGCTGATTCGACTTTTGCTCAATACCAACAGACAGCGTAAACACGTTGCTCATACGGTTATATTCTTTATTTTCTGCGTTTGCAACTGCGGCGGCTGCCTTCTGCCGATTGGCGACCCGCCTCTGTTCCTCGGATACCTCCGCGGCGTTCCGTTTATGTGGACGTTTGGTCTGTGGAAAGAATGGCTGTTTGTCAACGGATTGCTGCTGGCGATTTACTTCCTCTGGGACAGCTTTATTGCTTATCCGAGGGAAACCGGTCTCGACATTGTCATGGATAAAGTCGAAGTCGTTCCGCTTCGTATTTCCGGACTGTGGCCCAACGGTTTGCTGTTGCTGGGCATCGTCCTTTGCGTTGCTCTGTTAGACCCGTCCAAGGCGGTTCCTGGAACCAACTTTGTCCCGCCGGCATACATGCGAGAAGTCTGCCAGCTGGCGCTGGTTGCTCTGTCGCTGATGCTTGGAAGCAAAAAGGTTCGTACGGAAAACGAGTTCAACTACGGAGCCATTCTGGAAGTTGCCGCGTTGTTCTTTGGAATCTTTATCTGCATGCAGGTCCCGCTTCAGATCCTTAACGTTAAGGGTGGAGAAATGGGATTCTCCGCGACCGACACGCACAAGTTCTTCTGGGCGACAGGTTCGCTGTCCTCCGTTTTGGATAACGCTCCGACCTACGTCGTGTTCTATAACACCGGCAAGGCGGTCTGCAAAGAAGAAGCTCATGCTCTTCCAGGAAAAATTGCCGCGGCAAGCGGAGACGAAAAAGCCAAATTGGAAAAGGAACTCAACGCTCTTGATACGACTATCGTTAAAGGAACTGAAGCGGGCGGCGGAGTTGGCATTATCGCCAAGCTGCTGGCGGCAATCTCTTTGGGCGCCGTGTTTATGGGAGCTATGACCTACATCGGCAACGGTCCAAACTTTATGGTCAAGGCGATTGCAGAAGAAACGGGCGTCAAGATGCCCAGCTTCTTTGGATACATGGCATACAGCGTCTGCATCCTTGTTCCGATTTTCCTTGCCATGACGTACATCTTCCTGTAGTTCACAACGTCTGACGTCCGGCGTTTTGCTGGGCGTCAGGCTCCGATTCTGTATGATAAATTACGTTGACAATCAAGCGGATTTTTTCCGGCTTCTTTCTGATCTGGAAGAAAGCCGCTGGATTGCTCTGGATACAGAATTTGTTTCAGAACGCCATTTTCAGTCTCAGCTGTGTCTGATTCAACTGGCGTATGAATCTGGCGGCGCTGTTTTAGATCCCTTGGCGTTTAACAGCATCAATCCTTTTTGGGAACTGTTGACAGAAGGGGATCATGAAACCATTGTTCACGCGGGCAGGGCGGATTTGGAGTTCTGCATTCGCGCAGTGGGAACGTTGCCTCGCAAGCTGTTTGACACGCAGTTGGCGGCTGGGTTTATCGGTCTTGATTACCCTGCCGGCTGCGCCAATCTGATTAGCAAAGTTCTCAAGGTCGATCTACCCAATACAGAAACGCGAACTGATTGGACTCGGCGTCCGTTGACTCGTTCTCAGCTGGAATACGGTCTTGACGACGTTCGATATTTGCAGCCTTTGAGAACGTATATCGGCGGGCGCATCGAAAAACTGGGTCGTTGGTCCTGGTTTGAAGAGGAAATGAACGCCTGGAAGGAAAAGCTGTTGTGGCAGTTCAGCCCGGATCGATGGGAAAAACTGGTTCTGAATTCCACCTTTGACCAGCGCAGCCTGGCAATCGTTCGCGAACTGTTCTTTTGGCGCGAACGCCGAGCGCAGCTTGCAGATTGCCCGGTCAAGCGGATTTTGCGTGACGATTTGATTATTGAGCTGGCGCGCCGTCAGGTTTACGACATAGAGCGTATTAAAGAAGTCCGCGATTTTGCCCAGGCAAATTTCGCCGGAATTCTGGAGCTGATTTCCGATGTCATTCGTCACGCAATGCGTCTGCCAAAGCGCGAGCTGCCGCCGCTGATGGATCACGATCCATCCTGCAAGATGACGGTTTTGGGTCAGCTGCTTTATTCCGCTCTGGGAACGATTTGCAAACAAAACAATCTGGCGTGCAATCTGGTTGCCAATCCGTCCGACGTTCGCAAATGGGCGTTGTGGCGTTTGCGTCCGGATTTGAATATCTCTGAACCGATTCTGGAACAGGGCTGGCGAAAGTTGATCGTTGGCAATGTCTTTGAAGAATTAATCACCGGAAATATGGTGATTCGCGTTTCCGACCCGACCAGCGAAGAACCGTTGGAATTTCTGAAAAGAGTGTCTCATTAGCCGTTACTTGTTCTCGGGACGGCTATTTGTAGAATCTTTATTTACAGTCTCGATTTCCGTATTATTCTCCCGTTCTTCTTTCAAGCTCAGGCGGATCATCTGCCAAGAGTTCCAGGAGTTGTGACACAAAATATACATCAGCGGGACGATTGCGACCATGGGTTCGCAGAATTCCATAGCAAGGGCGACGGTAACGGCGATGTTCTTTTGTCCCAGCGTCTGCGAGGATTCCCGGGGGAACTCTTTGGACAGGAAATGTCCCAGAGTGAAGTTGGTAATGCAGACGCACAGCGCGGTTAAAAAGCACAACGGGACGAACCAGCGCTGGCTGGCGTCGAGTTCGTTCCAAATGGTATTGGACGCCCCGGAAAGCATAATCGTAATACAGCAAACCCAAAGCAGAAACGAAATCATTCGGTACGCTTTGGGGAATCGGTTCTTCGACGACGGCGCAATCCAGCGAATTATCAGCGAGGCGCCGACGGGAATAAAAATCAAAAATCCGACGCGCTGCGCTATCGGCAGGAAGAGTTCCATAAATCCTTTGTCCGCCGCTTCCGGGAGCAGGTGCGGCAGAATCAACGGGATGGCAACGGCGACGGTAAACGTTGTCATGACAAACGCCGTTACGCCGTATTCGATATTCTGTTTTAAAAAGCTGATAACCGACGGCGCAGCGGAACCCGTCGGGGCGATTCCCGCCATAAACGCTCCGACTGCCAGAACCGGCTGATTCAAAGCGGAGAATATAAAATAGAACGTCAGAGGAATCGCGAGGTTGGCAGCAACTATCGCAAAGACGCTGGCGCGAATTCTGAGCTGATTCCAGTTGAGCTGCAGAAAAACCAGAAACAGCATCCCCATCACCAAATACGGAACCGCAGCGCGATATGCGTTCAGCCACGGGCAGGACAGCCCAATAGCGAACGCGCTGAGTAGCGAAAGCGGAGCGAACAGGAGTCGGAGGGTTTTCATGGGGGGTGGGGAAGGCAGTAGGCAGTAGGCAGTAGGCAGTAGGAAATAGGAAATAGGAAATAGGCGCGAAGCGCATCTACTAGAACCGCATAGCGGTTCAATATTAGTAGCCGCGGGTTTTAACCCACGGAGGCAATAGGGAGTATTTTTTTGAGGCGCTTGCGTACTACTGCCTACTGCCTCTTGCCTACTGCCTCAACTACTGCCTACTGCCTCTTGCCTACTGCCTAAATTTCTTTCTGCCATTTCTGAATTAAAGCCAGGGCGTCAAGGGGGGTGAGGGAGTTAATATCGACGTGGGACAGCTCGGTCAGAACCGGGTTGTCGACCGGGTCGAAGAATGTGAGTTGAACCATGCCGTCTGCAGTTTGGAGTCGGTTGGTTTTGGATGGTCGGTGTTTTGTTTTGATTTGCGCGGACTGTTCCGGGCTGTCGTCGTTTTCCAGTTCCAGCAAAATCTCGTTGGCGCGGTTGATAACCGACGTCGGGACGCCGGCGAGTTTGGCGACGTGAATCCCGTAGCTCTTGTCCGCCGCGCCGGGCACGATCTTGTGCAGAAACGCGATGTCGCCGTTGTATTCCCGAACCGCGACGTTGAGGTTGGCGATGCCGTCGCCGTGGTCGCCCAGATCGGTCAGTTCGTGATAATGCGTTGCGAAAAGGGTTCTGGCGTGAACGGTTTGATGCAGATGCTCGACCACCGCCCAGGCGAGAGAAATCCCGTCGTAGGTGCTGGTGCCTCTGCCGATTTCGTCTAAAATGACGAGGCTTCTGGCGGTGGCGCGGTTGAGGATTCTCGCCGTTTCGGTCATTTCAACCATAAACGTTGACCGTCCGCGGGACAGTTCGTCGCCCGCCCCGACTCGGGCAAAGATTTTATCGACAATCCCGATTTTTGCCCGTTTGGCTGGGACGAACCCGCCGATCTGAGCCAGAATGACGATCAGCGCCGCCTGACGAATAAACGTGCTTTTCCCCGCCATGTTCGGACCGGTAATGAGCTGAATGTATCCGTGTTCCTGGTCGCAGACGATGTCGTTGGGAATGAAGTCCCCCTCGGGGCGGGTGATATCCAAAACCGGATGCCGCCCGTCGATAATGTCGAGAATCGGCTCCTCGGTCATTTCCGGACGGCAGTAGTTTCTGTCACGCGCCAGCGTCGCCAAAGACTGTAACGCATCCAGTTCTCCCAGCACGGTGGCGGTTCTGTACATTTGTTTATGATACCCCGCCGTCTGCTCCCGCAAGTAGGAAAACAGCGTCTGTTCCAGTTCCAAAGAGCGTTCTTCCGCCGTGAGGGCTTTTTCTTCATACTCCTTGAGTTCCGGGGTAATGTACCGTTCGGCGTTTTTGAGCGTCTGTTTGCGGATGAAGTAGTCTGGAACCTGTTTGCTGGAATTGGCGTTGGTGATTTCCAGATAGTACCCGAAAACGCGGGTGTACCCGACTTTGAGCGTGCTGATGCCGGTCTGCTCCTGCATCTTCGCCTGATAGTCCGCCATCCATTGTTTGCCGGTAATGGAGATGTTGCGTAAATCGTCCAGCTCTGCGGAAAATCCCGGCTTGATAAACCCGCCGTCGTGCGCCTGCGCCGGGCAGTTTTCCACCAAAGCGCGTTCCAGCAGCGCCGTCAGGTCTTCGCACAGGTCGATAGAGTCTCGAACGCGTGACAGCAGCTCCGACGAGCAGTCCTGCAGAATCCGCTTGATTTCCGGCATGAGCCGCCACGTCTTGCCCAGATAGCACAAATCCCGAGGCGTGGCGCGGTTGGTGCTGACGCGGGTTAAGAGGCGTTCGATGTCGTAAATGCCGTCAAAGACGCTTCGCAGAGCGTCGCAAATATGCGGGTTGTTGACCAGCTCTTCCACCGCCGACTGACGCCGATTGATGCGCTCGATATCCATCAGGGGGTCGGAAAGCCAGCTGGAAAGCAGACGCGCGCCGACCGCTGTAACAGTCCGGTCGATTGCGCCCAGGAGCGACCCTTCCCGGCGGTTGCCGCGGAACGTGTAGTTGATTTCCAGGCTCCGGCGTGTCGCCTCGTCAATTTCCAGCGTCTTGCTGGAACTGTACGGCAGCAGGACTTCGATATGGTCAAGCGACGTCTTCTGCGTCTCGACCAGATAGTCCAAAGCCGCGCCCGCCGCTCGAATCGCCTGAACGTCCTGCTCTGTCTCCGCAAAGCCGAACCCGTCCAGATTCCGGGTGTGAAAATGCTCCGTCAAGACCCGAAACGCGTTGTCGAACCCGAACTGCCAGTTCATGCGCCGCGTTATCATGACGGAATTGAGAATGTAGTCCGGCAGAAGCTGGGAGTCGTCTTCGATGAGAATTTCGCTGGGATGGATTCGGGCGATCTGGTCAGCCAGCTCGGTTCGGAGAAAGCCCGCCGCCTGAAATTTCCCGGTGGACAGTTCAATCCACGCCATGCCGATGTAGTCGCGTTTCCCGTCGACAACCGCCGCCAGATAGTTGTTAGACCGCGGGTCGAGCATGCAGTCGTCTGTAATTGTCCCGGCGGAAACGACCCGGGTAACCTCTCGCTTGACAATCCCCTTGGCAAATCGCGGGTCTTCCATCTGGTCGCAGACCGCAACCTTCAACCCGGAATTGACCGCTTTTGACAGATACTGATCCAGCTGATGATGCGGGAACCCGCACATGGGCGAGGCGTTGGGGCCTTTGTCGCGACTGGTCAACGTCAGGCTCAGCACGCGCGCCGCCGTTCGGGCGTCGTCATTGAACATCTCGTAGAAGTCGCCCATTCGGAAAAACAAAATCGTATCTGGAAACGCCTTTTTCGCCTCCAAATACTGTCGCATCATCGGGGTTTGGTCAGCCATTTGCTTTATATATTTGATATAACCTTGTTTTTTGATGTATTCTAACATCTTTACAGGTTTTGTCAAGTTATTGGGATAGAAGAATTATATAGAAAGAGAGCCGAGTTGGATGGGCGAGGGGAATGCGAAGATTGATAAGATGAGAAGATGATTCGCGACCAGAAAGGACGCCATTTCTTTAACCGTCGACTTTAGTCTACGGACGGCGAAGCCTACCTCGCCCCCCTAACCGAGTTAGTCCCTTTTTTACTCTTCTGGCGCCGCAGGCGCCGGGAGAGTAAGAAAAGGGGCATTTGTCGATTTTTTGTTCTGTTGCCGTCTCCTTCCCCGGTGGTTGAAAACCGCCGGTTATAGAGATGTCGTCCCCTGCGGGACGGAGCGGACTGACGTCCGTTTTCTTTTATCGCGGCGCCAGGCGCAGATGAGTCCATTCGATCTGATCCCCGCTGCGAACGCGGTCAGAAACGATGTCAATCATTCCCTGCAGATAGCGATGTTGATTTGCTGAATCCGCAAAATATTTAAAGGTCATAATTGCTACAGGAATAGCAACAACTACTATCGCAACGCCGCCTGTTGCAAGGATGATTGTAGTTCCTCCAGCTGCCATGCCTCCGCCGCCGGCGGCAATCGCGCCGCCGCCCCACCAGGCTAAAACAGCATTAGTCATAGCAGCTCCGCTTAATGAGGAGATTGCTACGCCTGTTGACGTTGTACCCCATGTTACAGCAATAGCCGTCATGATAGCAGGCGTTGCAACAATAGCACCTGTTGCAACTCCAATTGCAGCATTGAAATGTGCGTCCGATAAACTACAATAACCCATAGCATACAAGCCGTATGCCATTACAACGCCCATGACGCTAACGCCCCCAATGGAACTAATAGCAGTAGAACACCCCAACGCCTGTAATCCGGAGGTCGCTGCCAATCCTACCGCAGTAGATGTTCCTGTTAATAAAGTTACGGTTCCCATTCTTCGCCAATCAATTTCGCCAGTTGTCAAATATTGAGTTAAAGCATCCAAACCAGCTGCAAAAACAGTTGCCGTTCCAATTGTAGTTGCGATTCTTACAGATGCAGGGGTAATCTTGGGATGGACACAAATTTCATTTAGTCTTTCGGGCTTTTGGCAACATTCATTGAGCGTAGACTGTAATGATTTACCACTATACTTAGGAAGTCCATTAAGATTCTTTTTCTCTAACAAAGCATCTTTAATAGACGGTTCAATTACATATTTTTGAAAGTACGCAAATCTAGGGTTCTTGTCATACTTTCCCGGAGTAAAAGCTGGTATTTTATAAATCCCAGATTCAGATTTGATAATATTTGCGTTTGGATCAAGTTTTTTGTTATAAATGACGTGTTCTCCACCTTCGACTTTATATCTAAATAGGCGTGATCGATATTCTATTTTTCCATCTGCTGCGCCCTTGAGATAGATTGCAGTTTTTTCAGCTTGTTGACGTATAATATTTCGGTCAATAACAGAATTGCTTGAATAAAAAACATAACCATTTGAGGTTTTCCAGATCCTAACGCTACCGTTATTGTCAATCGGAATGTCGATAATTTTTGATAACAATACATCGTCAGGAATACTTTTGGCTCGAATTATAGACGTATTTTTATTCCGTAGTTCGATAGCCAGTTTACGATATGAATCAGCCGTTCTGGACAGATGCGGAGAGCTCCATTGACGACTCATTTGCTTACCGTTTTTCGTCTGTTTCAAATTAGCCGAGTTAACCTTTGCATCTGCAACCAATAACGAACGCGGATTGCCAGAGCTGTCCATTTTAACATACAATCCGTCAATTCCTGTTCGACCAACAGTTGTTGGTGTAAGTCTAGCCCAACCATATTCTTTGGCAAAAAAACGATCCATCATCATTTCGCCCAAATCGCCTTTGACATGGTTTAACACGGTTTTGGGTTGAGTCGACGAAAACATCAGCGTCGGCGCCAGAACAGAATCGCTCAAGAAGGCGGAATTATGAGCAGTTGCAACGCCAGCGATGACAGTTGTCGTTCTGCTTTGTGAAATGGGAATATACGGGCGGTCTCTCTGCGAGTCTGCAAACAAGGGCGTTGCAAACGTCGAAAACAGAACTAAAAGGATTATTTGATTTTTCATATATCAGTTCCCTTTCAGATTTTCTCCTGTTCACAAAACCTAAAATTGCGAAAGTTGAACCTTGGACATTTCAAACATTTTAAGCAATGTATGTCCCATATTACCTTGCTCAGTCCATGATTTCTCATCTTTAACAGGATTGAGCTGGTTTGATGCTAGATACTTGTTCAAAACTTCCTGATAGCAACGATTGACCTCGCTGGTTAAAAACCGTGTATCGATAGGTCCTAAATTTTCAATCAGGGCATTAGCGATAGCCTCACGACCTTCTTTACCATTAGCAATAGTTCCAGTTGCTTTGTATGCAACATCATTTGCAGTTCTGATTCGTTCAAGAGCCCAGTCATTATACCATTGTAACTGGGTTTCTGCGGATTCAGTTTGCCACAATTGCAATTTTTGAATTATAGCGGAAGCGTTTTGAGTAGTATAATTACCTTTTGCATAATCAATTGACATGTTGCCAACATACTTTTCCGACAGTTTGGGAAGCAAAGCCTGAAGTTTAGCCATTTCCTTTTGAATCAGTTTTAGGCGATATTCCATCTTTCCCATGCCGGATTTTGGTATATTATTTATATCGTTATATTCTTTTACAAAATTCTGGTGTTCAGCAGAAAAAGCGTCCCACAGAACCTTTGATTTTTGGTTTACAACGTCTTCGCTCAGTTCTTGTAATCCGGCGTAACAAGAAGCAACGCTTTCCTGACGTGTTTGATCCAACTGCGGAGCCAGAGCGATAATGGAACGCATTACTTGTTCACATTCCTGAAGCTGGTACGATGCAATGTCCAAATAAACCGGGTTAGACAATCCTGTTTCAAGGGATTGACTAACGCAGACTTCCAGCTTTTCAAGAGCGCTTTTCAGTTCGTCAAACGTATCAGAGGAATCATCAGCGACATCGTCTGCTTCGTCGGCGGAATCTGAATCGACAATCGCGTCATTTTCCAGCTTGTCTCGATTTGCAGCGAGTTCATCCAACCATTGGGAAATCTGTTCCACTCTGTCGACAGGAACAGAAGAAATCTGGTTTTGAAGAAACGATTCCAAAGCTGTATAATAGGTTAACTGCTCTTCGACATTTGACGATTTCTTTATCGCGTTTTGGATAACCTCACGATATTTTTGAATAACTGTCATATTGCCGGGGTCTTTGCCCAAAGCGTTGACATAATAAAAGGTTGCAAGGCGAATGTTTCCCTTGTCAACGCATTCGTTTCCCTTTTGAAACGAGGTTTCCCAGTCTTTTTGAGAACCTGAAACCGTTTCTGTAATCGTTACAGAAGTTGACGACGGTTCCTCATTTGGCTGTGAAACGGCTTCTGGTTCGGAAATGACGTCTGTTGAAGTTTCTTCCTTTTCAGGTTGAGAAACTGCTTCGGTTTCAGATTGAGGTTCGGTTACCGTCTTGTTGTTTTCCTCTTTAGGAACATTGGGTTCATTGCAGGAAACGCCAAAAATCACAAGCCCAGTAAACAGCAGTAAAATTACGATACAAGTTTCTTTTCTCATTGAAAAAACTCCTGAACTCAAATAAAACCTTACAAAATTATATTACTGTAAAACAAAATTCGCTTAGTTACGTTACATAATTGTTACCAGAAAAAATCTTGTTACATCATAAATTAGTATACCCATTTTTAATTGTTAGTCAAGTAGGAATTAAAAATAAAATTTAATGAAAATTATGTCCTTGACAAAAAAGGGGATAAAGAGTATTATAATAGTAAGGAATTCAAATAACGTATTATTGGGTTTCCATATTCACTTAAGTTTTACCAGTAAAGGAATAAATATGAAATCAGTTTGGGGTATTTTAATCGTTTTTGTACTGATTATCATTTCAATTGGGCTGTTTGGTTTGGTTTCCTATAACGGCTTGATTCGTAAAGACGAGACGGTCAAGCAGACGTGGAGCGACATCGACGCTCAGCTGCAGCGTCGTGCAGAGCTGATTCCCAATTTGGTCAACACCGTCAAGGGCTACGCGGCTCACGAGGAAAAGATTTTCACGGAAGTCGCTCAGGCGCGGGAGAATCTCGTCAAGGCGGCAACGCCTGCTGACAAAGCGGCGGCTGACGCTGAACTCAATTCGGCAGTTGGACGGTTGCTGGCAATCGCGGAAAGCTATCCGGAGCTCAAGGCGGCGGACGCGTTCGTACGTCTTCAGGACGAGCTGGCGGGCACGGAAAACCGCATTGCCGTCGCCCGAACCCGGTACAACGAAGCCGTCAAGATTTACAACGCGGCAATTCGCGGCATTCCCGGCGTCTTTTTTGTGAAATCTTTGGGATTAGAACCTGCGTCTTTTTACGAAGTCCCCGCTGGTCGTGAAGCCGTTCAAGCTGTCCCGGTAGTGCAGTTCTAATTGGATGTTTGAATGAAACTCGCGTCGACCGTTTCCAACCTGTTATGCGTCGTCCTGTTTGCAGCGATAGCGCTATTCTCATCGCCGAGAGCAAACGCGGAATTCAAAGTTCCGCCGTTGACCGGGCGCGTTGTCGACGCTGGCAACGTGTTCACAGCAGAAGAATCCGCTCAAATTGAAGCGGCGATTCTTCGTCTGGAATCTGCAACCGGCGGACAGATGGTTGTAACAACGCTGCCGTCGCTGGAAGGACTGTCGATTGAAGACGTCGGAATCCGTCTCGGCGACGCATGGAAAATCGGCAATAAGGGCAAGGACGACGGCGCGATTCTGATTATCGTTGTTCCTGAACGCAAGATGCGATTGGAAGTCGGCCGCGGTTGGGAAGGTCCGATTAACGATGCCCGCGCCGGCGACGTCATTCGCGGTCTCGCCCCGTTTTTCAGAACCAACAAGTACGCAGACGGCGCGGTCTGGGCTGTCGAGAGCGTTCAGCAGTACGTTACCGGGAAAGAAGTCGAACGCACCGTTGCCGTCCCCGCGACCGGGGATTCAAATACAGATTCAGAAAGCGGAGGTCTTCTCGAAACAATACTCGGAGTCTTCTGTTCGATTCCTCTCTTCGCCCTTCTGTTTTGGTGTCTTTGGGCGATTTTTGTCTACGTTGTCATCGTTCCGATTTGGCTGTTCCTGTATTTGATTTTTGCTCTTTGCGGAAAACAGTTTCCTATGATCGATCCCGCCGCATTGACGGGACTGGGATTCTTATCCGGTTTAGGAGACGGCGGAGGTTCCAGCGATTCAAGCTCCAGCAGTTCTTCGAGCTATAGCAGCAGTTCCAGTTCAAGTTCGAGCAGTCATTATTCCGGCGGAGGCGGAAGTTTCGGCGGAGGCGGCGCGTCGGGCGGCTGGTAGTTTTGCTAGTTAGGAGTTAGGAATGAGGAGTGAGGAGTTGCGCAAAGCGCTCATCATTCCCTATTCCCCATTCCCTACTCCCTGTTCCATTCTTTTTTCTACTCTTTTTTCGCTCAACGCTTGACTTTGTCTTTTCAAGCTTGTATATTGATTAATAAGGTCTTAAAAATGGTTTGCCGAATAGCGAGAAATGCATTGCCATACAAAAACCTCTCGCAACTCGCTACTCGCAACTCGCAACTATATTCCCCCCAAGGAGAACTGCAATTATGGCGAAACGATTCATTTACCTGTCGTTGTTATTGGCTTTGTTGGCGGCGTTGGTTCAGACGGCGCTGGCAGAGGATTCCTACAAACCGCTCTCGTATACGGCGCACACGCTGCAATCGGGAGCGATTCAAGTTCAAATCGACCCCGTCGACCTGATAACCCAGCCGGACGCCAAGCAGACGCTGACGTATCGTCTTGCCAACTTCTCGGACGCCCCGGTCGAATGTCGGCTGGCGTTCTCGAGCATAGAAAAGGTGCGAACGCTCCAGCAGTCCGCCGTCGTTACCGTACCCGCCAACGGGATGGAGGAACGGACGCTCGATTTCGTCGTCGAGTCCGGCGCGTACTCGGCGCATTATCCGATTCACGTTACCGTATCGTTCCGCGACGGCGAGAAGGACAGAGTTATCGACGCCGTCCGCGTGATTGAAACGAAGTTCACAGCGCCCGCCAAGCCGTACAAGACGACGTCGGTAAAAGTGGGCGGCGTTACGCTCATCGGGAAGTCGTACACCGCGTTTCAGGATCATCTCAACGAGCCGATTACGGAGCTGGGGCAGAACTGGATTGGGAACGGCAACGCGCAATCGTCCAGAGTCTCTTGCGACATCTACAACGTAACCGCGGGTACAACCCGATTTGCTTTTGCCTGCCATCCGCCGTATGTACCCAGAGGGGGAAGCCTGTACTTGTCGTTCCCACTGGAACTGCCGGCTGTTACAGACGGGACGACGCTACGGCTGGACTACGCCTGCGCCGTCCGGACGCTGGGACCAAAAGATTACTCCGACGGCGTTACGTTCCGCGTCTGGGCGCAGCCCGAATCTGAGGTGAAGCCCAACGACTCGCGCCAGAAGCTGGACGAATATCATACAACCAGCACCGTCTGGATAGACCGCAGCGTCGACCTGACCGCGTTTGCCGGCAAACGGTTCAATCTGATTGCTGAACTCAACCCGGGACCGAAAAACGATACGACTTGCGACGGCTGCTATGTCAGCGGCTTGACGATTAACAGAAGCGAACCGCAGACGGCGAAACCGAACGACGTCAATCAGAACGCCTCGTATACGTTCGCTCTCAACGACGGCTACAACGCTGTCATTCGACCGGGCGCCAAAGGGCTTCTGGACGCCCAAATTGAAATCGGCAAGCCGGGCGACGACGCCTCGAAGGTTGTCTTTAACGGAGTCAACGTTTCCGTCGGCGCGCTGAATCTCGACAACGAAGCCTGTTACATTCAGCCGCCAACGCTGACGTGGGACGAGCAGAACAAGCGTCTGACCTGGTCTGTTACAATTCTCAACGAGGACGAACGCCAGACGGTTCAGATGGACGTCTACGAAAAGAACGGGATTCTGATTTTTGAACTCCCGCCTTTCATGGGCGAAGAGAACGAATTGAATTCAGAATCACGCAAGCGACCAACGGGAGCGGTTTTTGGCAATTGCGCGGAAGCGCAGACTGGGAGCGGCGCCACGCCGTCCAACCCGGCGCGAATACGGAACTTCTACGTCAAGTCTGCTGACAAGACTGCCAACCGCGTCTATTTTGGGCACGGCTTTGTCGTTGACAATCCGACCGAGCCTTTCCAGATCACTCACGGCGGGCACGGCTTGGCGGCAAGTCACGTTGGGTTTGAATTCGAGAACAACACGTCGATTTTGATGTGCTGCCCGGAAGCCCCGGACAAGATGGAAGTTGACCCGGTTCAGAAGCGGTACACGCTCAACTGCTCCGGCGCGTGCCGGCTGGAACTCATTCCTAGCTCTAAAGGCGCGTTTGACGCCGCGGTCGCGTTCCGTAAAAACGACCCGTTCCACATTCAGCCGCCCTCCGGAACTCTGCGAAAGCGCGGGCTGTTCGTCATCGACATCTGGGGCGGTCGCATTGAAGATTGCCAAAAGCGGCTCGAACAATGCGTCGCCTACGGTGTAACAGACGCGATGTTTATTAAGCACGACTGGCAGCGTTGGGGCTACGACGTCCGCCTGCCCGACATCTGGGGGAAGGACGGCGACGAGTATCTTCTTGCTCCGGGAGTGGGAACGTACGAACAGCTCCGGGCGTTTTCGGAATACTGCGCCAGCGTCGGCATTCCCTTCGCGCTTCACGACAACTACATTGATTATTACCCGGACGCAGACGAGTTCGGCTACGATAAAATCACGTTCCATGAAAACGGAAAGCCGCGTCTGGCGTGGATCAACCATGGCGCTCACGCCCAGTCGTATCAGTGGCGGCCGGACAAGTTCCACCCGTTCCTGAAACGGAATCTGGCGCTGGACAAGAAGTATCTGCCCGCCATGGACGCCTGTTTTGTAGACGTTTTCTCCTCCATGCCGGTCTTTGATTTTTGGGACGCCGACGGGAACTTCCATCCCAAGGCGGAAACGCGACAGAGCTGGAAGCAATGCTTTGATGAAATTGCTGACGCGCTGTCTGTTACATTGCCGGACGGCTCCAAAGCAGGGGGAATTACCGTCTCGGAGTCTGGCGGGGATTATTTAATCGGAAGCCTTGCGGGAGCGGATTGTCAGTGGATGTATCCCGACCCGAAAGGCGGCCCGTGGCGAATGAAAGTCCCCTGCCAGTCGTGGGAGCGAACGCCGTGGTTTGCCGCTGTCAACCATACCAACTTCTCGCGTCACGGGGCGGGCTACTCGGATCGATTCAACGCTCTGCGCGAATGGAGTCTCCATCATTCCGCCAGCGACGACTACATTTCCTCGGAAATCATCGGCGCTCTTGACTTGATGGAGTCGCGCAACAACGACATTTCCGGAACCGTCCGAAAGTATCATCTGGCGCAGCACGTCGCCCGGCGTCTGGCAGACAAGGAAATCGAATCCGTCGAGTTTGAAAACGGCAACATCAAGCGGCAGACACTGACGTGGTCGGACGGCACGAAGACGTTCGTCAACCGCGGTCAAGAGAAGTGGACTGTCGGCAAATACACGATTCCCAAATACGGATACATTGTAACAGACGCCAGCGGCGCGCTGCTGTCGGGAATTTACTGCAATCCCGCCAACAACGCGGAGATTATCGAATCGTCAACACGCCCGGACGGCTCGTTCTACGTCAACGGCCGCGGATACTCTCAGGTTGACTTGCTGGCGATTCAGCCCGTTTTGAAATCAGCGCAAATCGTCGACAACGGTAAGGCGGTTCGCGTTCAGGTAGAATGGAATGCGACTCGTCCCGCCCCGAAAGACCTGGCGATTTTCCTTCATATTTTTGAACCCAAACGCGGATACGGGTTCACGCCAGACGGCTGGTACGCCGGCGGAGAATGGCCGTCCGTGCCAACGTCGCAGTGGAGAACTGACAACGGGGAAACCTACGTCTATACTGGTCGAGATCAGACATTCCAGCTTCCCGAAGGACTTCGCGACGGCGTGTATCACGTCATGGTTGGGCTGTACGATTCCAATGGCGACAAGCGCCGATACCCGCTTATCGGGCAGTCGGCTCAGGAAACGCGGTACTCCGTCGCATCGTTTAGAATTCAAAACGGAAAAGCCGTCGGTGAGATTACGCCCGTCGAGATGGAAGAACCCGCCGAGGACTTCTATCGACTTTGGGCGAATCAGACGCCCGCATCGGTCAACGGCGTGGAAACGCTCGGAACCGTCGTTGTAACGCCCAAAGACAACGGCTGGGAACTGCTCCCGATTCCGCTGCTGAAACGATTCTCCGTTACGCTCGACGAATCCGTTCTCGGCAAGATCGAATCCGTAACGCTCAACGGAAAGAGCGTCGAACTCACCCGCAAAGACGGCAAAGTTACCTTTGACGTCGAAGCGCGGGATGCACAAAGATATAAGGCAGTAGGCAGTAGGCAGTAGGCAATAGTACTTAGCGCTTAGCGCTTAGGAATAAAGGCGCAAAGCGCCTCACTATGCACTACGCACTATGCACTATGCACTTTATTCTCACAACTCGCAACTTTAAACTATCATGAAACAACTTGCATTAATTTTAGCATCGCTCCTGCTTGTAACAGCAGCCGCATACGCTCAAAGCGTTACCTTGACCAACAACAACGAAACGGCGTACTCAATTGTTCTGCCGGACGAGCCGACGCCGGTTGAAAAGACCGCGGCGTCTGAACTGCAAAATTACCTGACGGAAATTACCGGGGTTGCGTTCAAGACGATTTCGGAAAAAGACCTGCCCGATGGCGCCAAGGCGATTTACGTCGGCAAGACGAACAAGGCGCTCAAGACGGTAGATTTCTCGACGTTCAAGCTGGACGAGATTTTTATGAAGTCTCTCGACGATGGCTCGATTGTCCTCGCGGGGCACGATCAGCGCGGGACGCTCTATGCGGTCTATACGTTCCTGGAAGACAAGCTCGGCGTTCGCTGGTGGACGGATACGGAATCGACGGTTCCGAAGGCGCCCAATCTGACCATTGCGCCGCTGGACGTCCGCTACGCGCCGAAGCTGATTTATCGGGAGTCGAATTATAAAGTCGGATTCCGCACTCCCGTCTTTGCCGCCCGATGCAAAGACAACGGGTCGCGGGCAACGCTGGGGTCGGAGATGGGCGGACATCACACGTATCAGTTCTTCGTTCATTCGTTTAACCGTCTGATCCCGGGCGAAAAGTATTTCAAAGATCACCCGGACTGGTTCCCGGAAATCAACGGGGTTCGGAAATACGGTTTTCCGGATTGGGCGATGCCGCCGGAAGGGGTGAAACAGCTCATAGCGTCGCTCCCGCCGGAACAGGTTCATAAATCGGGAACGCAGCTGTGCCTCGCCAACGACGAAATGCGGGCGGAACTGACCAAAAACGCTCTGGATGCGCTGCGGAAGAATCCCACCGCGACGATTATTTCCATCAGCCAAAACGACTGGCACGGTTACTGCACGTGCGAGAAATGCCGCGCTCTGGACGAGGCGGAAGGGTCGCATTCCGCGTCGCTTATCAACTTCGTCAACAAGGTTGCAGAGGACATCGAAAAGGAATTCCCCAACGTATGGGTTGACACGCTGGCGTATCAGTACACCCGCAAACCGCCCAAGACGATCAAGCCGCGTCACAACGTGATTGTTCGGCTGTGTACGATTGAATGTTCGTTCCTCAAGCCGCTGACGGACGAGTCCAACAAGACGCTCAAAGACGACATCGAAGGCTGGGCGCAGATCGCGCCGCAGCTGTTCGTCTGGGACTATGTAACAAACTTCTCGTTCTATCTTCAGCCGCACCCCAACATGCGCGCGCTGGCGCCTAACATCCGGTTTTTCGTTGACAACAAAACCATCGGTCTGTTTGAACAGGGAGACCGCGACACGACCGTCAGCGACTTCGCCTACGCCCGATATTGGGTGATTATGCACCTGCTGTGGAACCCGTATCAGGACGCAAAAGCGCTCTGGAACGAGTTTTTTGTGAACTACTACGGACCCAAAGCCGGCCCGATTCTGCTGGAATACCTCAATTTTATTCACGACAAAGCCTGGGCGTCCAACGTCTATCTCCGCTGCTTCATGCCGAACACGGACAAATGGCTCGACCCGGCGTCGTTCAACCAGTCGGCTCAAATCGTCGCCCGGGCGCGTGACGCCGTCAAGGACGACCCGGTTCTCAAACGCCGCGTAGACGTTGCGCTGCTGTCCTACGACCTGCTCTGGGTTCGCAACTACGCCAAAGTCAAAGAGGCGGTTGAGAAGTCCGGTCAGCCGTTCTACGGACCTGAAAATCCCGGCGCGCTTGCCAAAGACGTTATCGACTTGGCGGAAAAAGAAGGCACGTTCCAGTACCGCGAATGGATTTCCCACTGGCCCTGGGAGCCGTTTAAGAAATCGATTTTGGAAATGTACCCGGAGAAAGAGTAATCCGCATTCCCCAAGACGCTCCTCAAAGATTGTTTGCGGAGCGCCGCGGTCTTATTCAATCGCAATGCGTTTCCAGCCGCCCTGGAAGAATCGGAAGGTGAGCAGGATTCCGCGGACGGTGATGTCGGTTGTCATGCCAATCCAGGCGCCTGTTACACCCAGGTTCAAGCCGTGGAACGTCATTCCAAATGCGGTGAACTGGTCAAACGCCAGGACGTACGTCAGGACGATTCTCACGAACAGGAACCCGATGAGGGAAATCACCATCGGGACGCGGGTGTCGCCAGCGCCGCGGAGTGAGCCGGAAAGCGTCATCATCACAACGCAGGCGGGCGAGCAGAACGCGATGAGTTTCAGCAGCGGAACGCAGGCTTTTGCCAACGCGGTTTGGTTTGCCTTCAAAAACAGGTACGGCGTGATTTCCGCGCCAAAATAGTAAACGGAACAGGCGCAGACGGAAAACACGGAGGCAAGCCCCATGATGATAAACGTCGAACGCGCCGCCATCTCCGGCTTTCTCGCGCCGAGGAACTGCCCGACAAGAGTCGTCGCGGTCATGCTGAAGGCGTTTAACGGCGCGAATCCCCACGATTCCACGCGCAGCGCAACCCCATGCACCGCCGACGCTGTTACGCCCAGAGAGTTGATCAGCCCCAAAAACCAGAGCTGGCACCCGATAATCGTCATCATGTCGACGCCGGCGGGAATGCTTATCCAGAGCAGCTGACGTATCACGCGGAAATCCGGTTTGAACATTCGCCATTGAATTTTCAGTCCGTAACTGCCGCGAAGAACCAGGACGAGCGTAACAACGGCGCCAACGATAAATCCGCTGGCGGTTCCGAGAGCAACGCCGGTAAATCCGAGGTTGGGAAGGCCGCAAATGCCGGTCGCCAAACTCCACGAAACGAGAATGTTGACGGTGTTGACGGCGATCATAATCCACAGCCCGCACGCCATGTTGCCCGCTCCGCGCAGCGACGCCGTTCCGACTGCGGTTATCATCACAAACGGAATGGTCGGCAGAACAAGCCATAGATACTTCGACGCCAGCGCGCTCGCCTCGCCTTCCAGATGAAGCCCGGCGATAATCTGAGGATAAAAGAGGAACCAAATTCCCAGCGTCAGCGCTGTCAGGCCAAGCCCGATGTTAAACGCCTGATGCATGGCGCGATTGGCTTTTTCCGGCAGTCCGCCGCCAATATACCGCGCTGTCATGGCGGTGGCGCCGACGGAAACGAAAGTGAATATGCTCTGCAGACCCCAAACCACGTATCCGGCTGAACAGACCGCCGCCAGATGTTCTTTCGCCAGAAATTTGCCAGTAATGAGGAAGTCGGACGTCGAAACCAACAGCCCGAGAATGTGTTCAAAAAACACCGGCAGCGTCATCCAAAATATAATGCGAGTCAGCGCTCTGTTGTCGCGGCTGGAAAGCCGAACGACTGCAGGGGCGGAACTGGGCAATAACTCGTCAGAACGAAGCGCTGAACTTTCAGCTGACATGGGACGACGAAAGCGGGGAAATCTGGGGGAAGACGTTTGGGATAATAAAAAAACCTTTGCCATCGAACGGGGCAAAGGCGAACAGCGAGCGACGGGGTTCGAACCCGCGACTTGCAGCTTGGGAAGCTACCACTCTACCAACTGAGTTACGCTCGCAAATGGAATTAACTTGATAATCTTAATATACCAAAACGGAATTAAATGTCAATAGGGGCGGGCTAGCCCCGCCGTTTTCAGGGTGCACGCAAATTATTCTTGTGAAGATAGGTGAAGCTGGAATATTGAATCGCGTCCCAGAGGGACGCAACCTTTGTAACCATGGGCTTCAGCCCACGGAATAATCACGATAATCTCCCCCTATCGCTTTAACCGCTTTTCCTCCCGCGCCTCCAACGGAGGCGCGGGAGGAAAAGCGTATTCTTCGATATTCTATTTATTCATCTTCTC
>JAFZAL010000099.1 GCA_017557195.1 Thermoguttaceae bacterium
CCTCCGTTGGAGGCGCGGGAGGAAAAGCGTATTCTTCAATATTATGTTTTATTCTATCTTATCCCGGCGGTTGAAACCGCCGGTTATAGAGATGTCGTCCCTTCGGGACTTTAGCGGACTAACGTCCACTGTCGCTATCGCGACGTATTATCCTCGATTCCAATTGAAGAAGCGCCTCCCCTTCAAACGTCTATTGCGCGCGAGAAACATTTATGTGAACTCGCTATTTCCCCTTTTTAGAACCGTTCCCTTTTTCTTTTGACAGCAGCGTAATCACGCGCTGATGGACGGCGTTTTCGATCTGTCGAGCGCAGGTTTGGTAGAATTCCATCGTGCCGCCGTACGGGTCTGGAATATCGACGTCTTCCGGATTGAGCAGCCGAATTCTCGATTCCGCCTGGGGGAACGCTGCGACGAGCGCTTTTCGGTGAGATTCGCAAAGCGTGAAAATATAGTCTGCATAGCGAATAAGCGTTTCGGAAACGCTTTGGGCGGCGTGTCCAGACAAGTCCAAGCCTTTTTGCTTCATAACCGCCTTGGCAAAATCGGAAGCGGGCATGCCGGAAATAGCGCATAAACCGCACGACAGCACAAACCATCCCTTTTCTTCCAGCCGGTCAGGAGAACATTTGAGCTGTTCCGCCATCTCTTTTCGGAAGAGCGTTTCCGCAATCGGAGAGCGGCACGTATTGCCTGAGCAGACAAACAGCACAATATTTGACGAAATGCGTCGAATCTGAGCTGGCGTCAGCGCCCCGGCGCGGAGAATGGTCGGCGTGGCGCCATCGAACTTGACAACAGTAGACGACTGCTTCCATCGGGTCAGACCATCGTCAACAATAATATCGACGTCGTTTTTGAGGTCATCGATAACCTGTTTGCCGTCCAGCGGGTCTGGAACGCCGTGATGGTTCGCGCTGGTAAGCAAAAGGGGGACGCCGATTATCTGCAAAATTTCCAGCGTCAGCGGATGATCCGGAATGCGAATCCCTACAGTTCCCTTGGGGGCGCAGGCTTGAGCTGCAATCGGAGGGAAGGCGTCTAACGCCCCTTCTCGAAGCGGCAGAACAAACGTAATCGGACCAGGACAGACGCGGCGAAACAGCTTTTCCACCTTGGATTTCCACGGGGCGGCAAGTTTCCGAGCGGATTCTAAATCTGGAACTACCAGAGAAAATGGACTTTCCGGCGTTCGAGCTTTGAGGCGGCTGAGCCGTTCGATGGCAAAGGTTGACGTCGGCGCTGCGGCTATTCCATAAACCGTCTCAGTCGGCAGAGCGACAAGCGCCCCCGACTGAATAGCTTTCACCAGTCGCTGCGCCTGATGTTCCAGCTTCGACGGTTCAAATTGGAGTATTTCCGCTGCCATTATAAAGGAATGTGATGTTTATAGATATACTATATATAGCGTTAATCGAACGACTCGCTCTATATAATACATTGTAGCCAAGGAATGGTTTATAGTCAAGAGCAAAATCAGGGAGTAGGGAATGGGGAACTGGGATTCGTTATTATATCGACGCGAAATGTATTTTAGCGTTCAGAATAGCCAATTCCTCTGATTTTCATAAAAAAATAAAAATTTTTGCGTCCCCTCCCTTGCAAAGATTGAAATATATGATAGAATCTTCTACATAAGTTTGAGGAGCGACTGTTATTTACAGTTACCCTTTAACAGGGGTCGTAGCTCAATTGGTTAGAGTACCGGACTGTCGATCCGGTGGTTGCGGGTTCGATCCCCGTCGACCTCGATTTACAAAAAAACAGACGTTTTCGCGTCTGTTTTTTTTATTGCCGTTTTGAATGAGTTTTCTCTACTGAT
Source organism: Thermoguttaceae bacterium (assembly GCA_017557195.1). Classification (GTDB taxonomy): domain Bacteria; phylum Planctomycetota; class Planctomycetia; order Pirellulales; family Thermoguttaceae; genus RUG11551. The sequence goes on from JAFZAL010000099.1 coordinate 1,823, forward strand.
TCACGTCAACTCAGCCTTGACGTCTTATCAAATTTAGCGCGTCTCTAAATTCTTTATTCAAAAACGTCCCATTAGAAAACCAAACGATTCCTTTTCTTTGGCGTATGAAATGCCTTTATTTGTAAATGGCCCTGGTGAATCAAATGTTACAATATAACATTGCGGCGGAAGGGTTTTAGATAAATTCGATACAGAAGATTTGCTAAAGTTCCAGGTCGACGAAGCAATACAGGCAGGATACGCAAACGGCTGTTTTTTGTTCGCTTCATCGAAATACTGGTTGACAGACGTCAGCTGCGCTTTTTGTCCGGCTTTAACGCTTTCCGCTCTCCAAAGGGAACCGTCCTCACTGCGAACAAAGAGCTGATCAACGTCTTTTCCCAGTCCATTGACAACGTATGGATTTTCAGCGTTGAAGTCAAAATCCAGCTTCAGACGAGTCGTCCCTGTTTTTCTGACTTTATAGTATGCGGGTTTTCGAACGGGAACAAAATGAGAATGAATTATCTGCTTTCCGCTTGTCCAGTCGATGCTTAAACGCGCGTTGTCATTATTGTCATCCATAATGTTTAATTCGTCATTGGAATCAAAAACGACATTTCGGGGAGTCGTTCTGGCATAAAAAGCATATTGTATCATGGAGGAATACATCCCATTGCGCTGATCAAGATACGATCCGACAGCAATGCGGGTGTCGGTTTTAAAACCTTCCGATAAAATTACATACAAAAGAATTGCGCTGGCAAACAGAAAAGAAAGAGCTGGTACGGTTACCAATAACCAGATTCGTTTGTTATATTTCGTCAAAAGGAATAAATTGACAGGTCCTGCAAGCATGACAAACAGGAATATGACAAAGCCAATTCCCAAAACGGGAATGCTCAGATCGTTAGCAATTGGAAAAGACCTGTGCCATTCGTTCAGATCCTGTTTATCAAACCAAATAATTCTGGAAGAGAATTGAAAATCGAAACATTGATAGATGTCTATAATAATATTTTTATTGGATTTGTTTGACAAATACAGCGAACGAAACTTTTCTGGAGTAAAATTGGATAATACAACGCGTCCAAAAGCGACAGGATACTCTAAACACTGGAACTGATTGTATTCCTTCATCGCATTGGGGCTTGTTTCCTCTTTTAACTGGACAATCCATTCGATTTTATCAAGATCATCTTTTTGATTCTCGCAGTCAAACAGCCACAGGACGCCGCCGGCAAGGACAAATTCTCTTAACGCCGTCTGAACGCCATCTGGAGCCGCAGACAATTCCGCCGGAGTAAGAAGAATAACATCCAAACAGCTGTAATCCAAACGATCCTGGGGCCACTGTTTGCAGTCCGCTTCTGCGAATATGGCTTCCATTTCAGCCAGTTGAGATCGCAAAGAACGACAAACCAGAAAAGAGTTACATTCCATTATTTCGGGATCGTATGAATGACTTCCAAAGGATCTTGCCGTTAAATAATGACTTCTCCAGCTTTTACGCATGGGACAGGGAATAGGATCCAGTTTTTTATTATCCACTGTAACTTGAATGGAATCGCCAAAATCAGGGTTGGTAACTGGCAGCGGCAAAGACGCATTAATCGTTTCGCCTGGTCGAAGTTCATAATTTTTCGCAGCAACGTTAGGGCATGAAAGAACAACCTTATGAGGAACGGCGTCGTTGTTTTTGATTATAGAACGAAAAACAAAATACCCGTGATACAGTCTGCTTTCCGTCATGAACACTTGCGGAGAAAATGAAACTGCATCCTTCCCATCATGCGGCGTTTGACCAAATAACGCATTAGATTGAGACAAGACAATAAACAGACATATAAGAACAGAATTCGCTCGTGTGCAATAATTCATAATTTAAGTGGTTCTACCGATCAGTCAGTATCTGTTTAGGGTTAAGCGGGTATATAATAAGAAATGGTTAAGAGTTGGAAAAAATCACAACTCTTAACCCCATTGGTAACTCTTTTGAAAATCGCCTCTGACTAATCTATGCGATTACACGATTACTTCAGTTCGTCTTCACCAGACGAACTGAAGCTTCCTTAATTATTCCACCACCATTTTCCTTCCGGAAGCGGGCTGACTTTTGCAAATTTGGCGTTGTTGTCAACGAGGTTTTCTTCGTTCAAAGCAACTTGAGGCTGAATCTGGACGCCGCCGCCGGTCGGAGTCATCAGACGTCCGCCTTTGGAAACGACGTTGCAAGCCGCCGGAGCAAACTTCACAGGAGAATTGGTTTCAATCGAGTACTTGGTTTCGTCGCCCAATGTCGGCATTGACCAGTCCGCTTTGGCGAAAATGCCTTCCTGGTTCAGATACGCGGCAACGATGGCAATGTCAATCAGGTTGCGGAGTTCTGCGTAAACCGGGGAAACCATAGAAACTTTTTCATATCGATCTGTAAAGCTGCGAGTGAACGCGCGGCTGGCAGGGTTCTGAGAACCGCCGGTCAGAGCGCGCGAGCCGTCAGCGGCAACGACTTCGTCTTCGCCAACCAGTTTGACGCCTTGTCCAACCAGCTGAATGGCGTTCCCGTCGTCGCTCATTTTAACGCACTGATAATTGGGAACAAAGTACCAGCGGCACAGAGCGTTTTGGGCAACGTCTGACGCCGATGCGGCTGAAATGAAGCTTCTTACGCCAGCGGGAGCGTTTTCCAGACCAATGCCGATAAGTTTCATGCGGTAGTCCGCTTCAACGAGAACTTTGGCAAAATGGGTATTTGAGCTAACCCCGTCAACGCGAACGTTGTAGTTTCCAATCGAGGACGTCATGCCGTTGCGAATCTCGGAAATCGACATTCTGTACGGATTGACCGTTCGGACGAATTCCTGAAATCGAGCCAGGCCTTCCGCGGTGGGATCAATAGAGCAACCGATTGTCGTCGGATCGGAACCGTCTGGTCCGTACAGGCGAAGCGCGGCAACGAGGTCTTCCAGACGAACGACCGGACGTCCGGATTTAATTCCGACAACGCGGTCAAGTTCCGGATAAACTACCCAGTTTTCCGCAGGACCGGCAATGATAACGTCTTTCGATTCCGGATCAAAGAAGACGTATTCAATACGAGTCAGACCGGCGAGATATTTCATTTCGTCTGTCAAGGCGTAGTTGTTGGCTTCGATTGCCTTTTCCAAAGCGCGCAAAGAGACGCAGCGCATTTCAGACGTCTCGTTGGCGGCAGAACCCAAAGCTTTTCGGGCTTGAAGAGCGATGGATTTGAGACTGTTGTCTCGAACAGTGTTCATTCTCAGCTCGCCAGAGGCGTTAACCTGAATGCCAGCATAGCCGTTGGTCTGCGCGTAAGCAGACGACGTAAACAACGCAAAGGCGATAGACAATACGGACAATAATAATGCCGAACGTTTCAACATATTAATTTTCTCCTGCTATATAACTTTTATCCAGCTATAAGGGGTTTCCTGTTTACAAAACACAATTCCGTAAACATTGCGTGTAAACCACTTTTTGCTATCATACATATAAATTGTAATTAAAGATTCCGTTTTCATCAAGGATTTTCCCCTATATTTTCGAAAAAATCTCCAAATTCTTGCGTTACCATCGAAATAATCGACAAATTCCATCACTTTTGACTTTGAATAGACGATTTAATCCAGCAAATTAAAACAGACATTATATACATAATAAATCACAGTTTGAAATTCTTCTCCCTCTTTATTCTGTGCATCTTACCGATTTTACATTAAACGTTTTTGTTGTCTTTATGGGAATTTCTGTAAATTTATTGCACAGGCTAAACTCTTAGTTTTTATTAGCCGATAATTTTATCGGGTATTTCCATACACAATAGGATTTTATAACATGAGCGCTTCAAAAAAATACTGGATTTTACTGCCGTTATTACTTATTTTTCTTGCGTCTACGGCGCAAGCGCAAGAGGTTATTAAACCTCTGAAAAAACTACAGCTTTCGGAAAAGACGCCTGCTGACCAGGTTCCTGTTTGGACGGGCGTGGCGGTCGATTCCAAATTAAGAGCGTATGTAGGCGGAGACGATCATAAAATACGTCTTTGGAACCTGCAAACCGGAGAAGTTGAGAAGAAATTGGCGCGTAATATCGACTGGATTAAGGCGGTTCGCCTTCGTCCAGACGGTTTAATTTTATTGTCCGCCGACATGGGCGACGTCGGATTGATGTGGGAAACCGAAAATCCGGAAAATAAATTTACCTCGCTCAAGGGCATTGAAACTGCCGTAACGTGCGCTGCGTTTACCAAAGACGGAAGCAAAGTCGCCATCGGAACCTTTGGCGGCGGCGTTTTTGTTTTTGACGCTCAGACTGGAGCCGCCCTCAATCGTTTGTCTGTTGGCGTAGGAACGGCAGACGCGGTTGCGTGGTCAGACGACAACCAGTATCTGGCGGCGTCCGGACGCATGGGCGTCATTCGCGTTTGGGACTTCAACAACGGCGCTAAACCCACTGACCTTGTTGGTCACATTCGTCGAGTTCACGCTTTAACGTTCCAGCAGGACGGCATGCTCGTTTCCGGCGGAGAAGACAATCGTCTGTACCTCTGGAATCCGGCGGAAGCCAAAGTTCTTGGAGCGATTGAAAATCTGCCAGGCAAAGTTCGCTGCATTACCACCGTCGGCATAAACAAAGTCGCCGTTGGCATGTGCGATAACTCGTTGGGCGTCTGGACATTCGATTCCGGAGCTCAAACATATAAAATGGAAGGCCATACCGGCACGATTGCTGATATGCAGTGGGTTGAATCTCAAAAATGGCTGGTGACAGTCGGGTTCGACAGCTCCATTTGCATCTGGGTCTTGGACAAATAACAGGATTCAGAAATAATTGCGGAAGCAATTTGGATTGTAACAAATATAGCGGTTTTTCATTCGCGGCTAACGTGAAATTGCAATAAATCGCTATAAGTATCGAAAACAAGGGAGCCGTTGCATTCGTCAGAATGATTAACGGGAGAAACAGAAACAATAATAAACAGCGTTGACGCTGAAAAAAGAGACAACTCTTCTTTCCGCCAACGTCAGACACAAAAACAACCATTTATGGGAGGTTTGCCGTGAGCAAGTCAAAAAATAACAAAAAGAATCGCAAGTTCAATCATCCGTGCACGGTGGAATCGTTGGAAGAACGCCTGCTGCTGTCGGTAGCGCCGGCAGACGTTGACGC
>JAFZAL010000100.1 GCA_017557195.1 Thermoguttaceae bacterium
CATTCCGGACCGAAATCCGCTTTGACTTCTTCCCATTTCGCGCCGCTTGTCAGCCCCTCTTTCGGCTGAAGGAAATACCCAAACGGAGTAACAATGTCCGGGCGGCCGTCTCCGTTGACGTCCCCGATTCCGAAGCCGTGAGAATAATGACCTGCTGCCGGATGATCGAGTTCCGAAACGTCAATTCGCGTCCACGGCTGAGTTGGGTCGTCGCCTAATTTGAAAATCGCAACGCGCCGCTGCGGACTGTTGGTATTATTGACGTCCGGATTCCAGCCGCCGACAATTTCCACAATGCCGTCGCCGTCCATATCCAGCGCGACGGGGCTTTCGTTATTGAGAACGTCCGTAATCTTATACTCTTTCCATTCGACGCCGTTAGCTGCGTCTTTGCCGGGGTTGGCGTACCAGTACTGCGTCTTGCCAGGCCACGGAAGACGAATGAAATCGACGAACCCGTCTTTGTTGACGTCTGCCGCCGCAGCCCCGAAAACGGTACTGTAGTTTTGCCACTGGTATTCAGAATAGCTTTTGCCGTTAAACGGAACCGGCTTCCAGTCCGGCGCGGCGTAATACAGCTCGCCAACGCCCAGGTCGGGTTTGCCGTCGTTATTATAGTCGGCAATTGCCGCGCCTTCAGAACGAAAAACCGGGTCGACATCAACGCGTTCGAACGTCAAATAATCTGCCGCAAAAAGCGATGACGCCGATAACGTCAACGCTAAAAACAGGATTCGTTTCATGTTGTCTCCTTGTGTTGTGAGGAAGGAATTAGGGAGTAGGGAACGGGGTGTAGACATGATGGTTCCCCCATATTATTTAATGAATTATAAAATAATATTGTCAGAAATACAATAGGGGGGCTTGAGATTCGTATAATTAAGAGTAAAATATAGAAAAATTGGAAACGATTTGCAAAAGGATTGAAAGGCGGTAATGAAGTGAGCGTTAGCGAACGGAATTACGCATTCGCCGTCAGGCGAACTTGGCGTTGGTTTTAACTTTTTTGTTCGCCTTCGGCGAACTGCGTAACTCCGCTCACTTTGTTCGCTCCGTTACCGCCTTCCATCCATTTTCTACTCTCGATACCTTAAATGCACACATGCAAATAGTTCGTACAACATCAGAAATGGCGGCGCTTGCCGCTCAATGGCGAAAAGAAAATAAAACCGTCGGGCTTGTCCCGACCATGGGCGCCCTTCATGCGGGGCACATCAGTCTTGTTGACTACGCAAAGGCGGAATGCGACATCGCCGTCGCGTCCGTGTTTGTCAACCCGTCCCAGTTCGGACCGAACGAGGATTTCGACAAGTACCCGCGAACGGAAGCGGCGGATATCGAAAAGCTCGAAGCGGCTCACTGCGACGTCGCGTTTATTCCGTCTCCGGCAGAAATGTATCCGGAAGGATTCTGCACGTGGGTCAACGTTACCGCTGCGCCGGCAGATCGCCTGGAAGGCAAACTGCGTCCAATTCATTTTCAGGGCGTTGCAACAGTCGTTTTGAAATTGTTCAACCTCGCTCAGGCGACAAAAGCCTATTTCGGACAGAAAGACTTCCAGCAGGTTCAGGTCGTCAAACGAATGGTTAAAGACCTCAACGTCCCGATTGAAATCGTTCGCTGTCCCATCGTTCGCGAACCGGAAGGACTGGCAATCAGCAGCCGAAACCGATACATGTCGGCAGCGGAAACCGAGGAAGCCCTCTGTTTAAGCCGCGCTTTGAAAAAGGCGAAAGAGCTGGCGCAAACGGGAGAATACACCGTCGCTCAAATTGCAGACGTCATGAGAGAAATCGTTTCCGAGCCGAAAGACGCCAGCGTCGATTACGCGATTCTGGTTGAAGGCGAAAACCTCGACCCGGTTCCGGAAACGGACGTTGTCAAGCCGGAACTCTGGCAGGACAAAGAACTCGTCGCCCTGCTGGCGGTTAGAATCGGGTCAACCAGACTTATAGACAACGCGGTTTTGCTATAATAGTTGCGAGTTGCGAGTAGCGAGTTGCGAGAATATTTCGTGAGGCGCTTTGCGTAATTACTAATTACTCATTACTAATTACTAATTCCCCATCACCATGTCCGAATTACTTACAGCCGAACAGATTCAGCCGGTAAAAGAAAAAATCGACCGCTTGCAGGACGAACTCAACCGAGTTTTGCTGGGGCGTCCGGAACTGCATAAGTTGGTTCTGATTGGAATTTTCAGCCGAGGGCATATTCTGCTCGAAGGCGTGCCCGGCGTTGGGAAAACAGCGCTCATTCAGGCGTTGGGAACGCTGCTGGGATTGAAGTTCAATCGCGTTCAATTCACGCCAGACCTCATGCCGGGCGACATCACCGGGTCGCATCTGCTTCAGGATACTCCGTCTGGAAAGCGGGAAATGGTCTTTCAAGAAGGACCCGTTTTTACGAATATCTTGCTGGCGGACGAAATCAACCGCGCTTCACCCAAGACGCAGTCTGCGCTGCTGGAAGCGATGCAGGAACGGCGTGTAACAGCTTTCGGACAGACTCGCCCGCTGCCGGAGCCGTTTTTCGTCCTGGCAAGCCAAAACCCGATTGAACTGGAAGGGACGTACCCGTTGCCGGAAGCGCAGTTAGACCGATTCCTGTTCAAGCTGCACGTTGCGTCGCCGTCTGCTCAGACGTTAGAGGAAATTATTACGTCTCGACGTCACGGCGTTCCGCCAACGGCTGAATTTATTTTCTCGTCCAGCGAGCTGGAAAAGGCGTTTGCATTGTTAAGAAACGTCTTCCTGCCGCCAGCGGTTGCGAAGTACATTTCCCAGGTTGTCGCGGCAACGCACCCGGATTCTCCAGACGCGCCGGAACTGGTCAAACAGTACGTAACGTTCGGGGCGTCGCCCAGAGCCGCGATTGGAATTGCCGAGTCCGCCCGCGCCGCAGCGCTGCTGGACGGACGTCCCGCTTGCGGATTCCAGGACGTGAAGTACGTTGCGCCCGCCGCGCTGAATCATCGAATGATTCTGTCCTATAAAGCAAAGCTTGACGGAGTTGACGCTGACGCGATTATTCAAAATCTGCTCGATTGCGTCGATAAAACGATACTCGAAGATTAATAGACGATTCCTTTTTTAATTGATATGGAAAAGAATACCCTGCATACTCAAGACCTGACTGACCGGAATATCGAGAAACTTGCAGGGCTGTTTCCCAACTGCATTACAGAAACGAGGGACAAAAACGGAACGCTGGTAAAAGCGGTTAATCTCGAAACGTTAAAGCAAATGTTTTCCCGCGTCGTCGAAGACGGCAATGAGACATACGAGTTCACCTGGGTCGGGAAAAAAGCCGCCGCGGCGGAGGCGTTCAAACCGATAAATAAAATCCTGCGTCCCTGTCCGGAAGAAAGCGTCGATTGGGACAACGCGCAAAATCTGTACATCGAAGGCGACAATTTAGACGCCTTGAAGCTCTTGCGAGAAAAATATCTGAATAAAGTCAAGTTGATTTACATTGACCCGCCGTACAATACAGGCAACGACTTCATCTACAAAGACAATTTCCGTCTGTCCGAAAAGGACTGGGCAGAAAAAAACGGGGTAAAAGTTGAAAAAAGAAAACGGCAGTCGGAGAAAAATCTCGACTACAGCCGAATCCATTCCGACTGGCTCTCGATGATCTATTCCCGGCTTCTGATCGCCAGAGATTTTCTGACCGACGATGGCGTTATTTTCATTTCCATCGACGACAACGAAATTGACAATCTGAAAAAAATCTGCGAGGAAGTTTTTGGGGCGTCCAATTTTGTTTGCACGTTTATTTGGAATACGAAAAAAGCGGCGCAAGGCATGGCGACGGCGAACATGGTTGTAACAAATCATGAGTACATTCTGGTCTACGCGAAAGAAAAGTCAAACTTCCGATTTCAGGGACTTGACCGGGATGAAAACAACGGCTTTTCCAATCCGGACAACGACCCGCGAGGACTTTGGAAAAGACAGTATCTTCAGCGTCTGGGGCAGGGTCTGCCGGTTCGGACTATTATCGATCCCGCTACTGGAAATACGTTCCGTTTTGAAACCCCGTATACTCAAGAGAAACTCGAACGATGGATTCAAGAGGGGCGAATTATTTTCCCTGCCGACCCTTCAAAATATCCCGCTAGAAAAGAGTTCCTGTCTGAATACGCTCATAAACAGCAGCTGGTAACGTCTTTGGGATTGTTTGCAACCAAAGCGACAACCGAGAAACTGTATTCCCTTTTCGACGGGAAAAAAGTTTTTAACAATCCCAAACCGGACACGCTGATTCAGTTTTTAGTCGGACAAGTTGCAAAGGACGCCCTCGTTCTCGACTTCTTTTCCGGGTCGGCGACAACGGCGCACGCGGTAATGCAGCTCAACGCTCAAGACGGCGGAAAGCGGCGTTTTATCATGGTTCAGCTTCCGGAAGAATGTGACAAAAACAGCGAAGCGTACAAAGCGGGCTACAAAACCATCTGCGAAATTGGCAAAGAGCGAATTCGCCGGGCGGGAGCGCTGATAAAAGAGTCTGTAAATCCCAACGAATCATCGCTGGATACTGGCTTTCGCGTATACAAAATTATCGACGATAATACGCGAGAAGCCAGTTCTAACCTCGGTGAATAAATTCAAAAGAGCGTTTATCCCTGCTTCTGCTCTCCCCGCAGCGGGATTTTCGCGCGAACGGCTTTGACGACGCATGGCGGCAAAAAGCGTTCGAGTTCTTCGTTTCTCGCCAGATGGGCGATTTGCTTAATCAGCGAGCTGGAAACGTGCGCCAGTTCTCCGTCGGCAATCATCATCAGCGTTTCCACATCGGAAGAAAGACGGCGGTTCGCCATCATCATGGTCAATTCAGCGGGAATGTCGGTAATAGGACGGACGCCGCGGATCATAATCTTTGCCCCGCAGTCGCGTACAAAATCGACTGCCAAACCATGAAAAATCTGGATTTCCAGATTGGTTATGTTTTCCGTCGATTTCAAAATCAGCTTTTTTCGCTCTTCCGGCGTGAACAAAGCGGTTTTATCGGCGTTGTCGCCAATGCCGACGATTAAATGGTCAAACAGGCGCGAGGCGCGCTTGATTATGTCCAAATGTCCCAGCGTGATGGGGTCAAAAGAACCGGGATATACCGCTTTTATTATTGGATGCGTCATTTTTCTCTCCAAAATTCCTTTTTTTGGCAATTCCCCTCTGGAATTCCTGAAAAATGGTATTATAATATATTTAGAAAAATATAAAAGGGCGAGCGCCGATTATAATTCGTAATTTGTAATGCGTAATTCGTAATGTATGCGTCGCGCCTCAATTATTCGTCATTTAGAGTTTAATATTATCCTAATCTCGCAAATAATTACTATGGCAAAAAAACTTTGTTTAGCAAGCGTTTTAATTTGCTTGTTGGTTTTTATCCTGTTTGTTGTCGACATTAGCGTCGGAATTCCATTTTCCCGCGCCAGCATTGTCATGGATATCGTTATGATGGTTTCATCGCTGACAATCCTTGTTTTAAGCTGGCTTACGTTCCGGGAACAGGACAAATAGCTTAGGGAACAGGGAATAGGGAGTAGGGAATAGTAAGGATTCTGCCTACTGCCTACTGCCTACTGCCTACTGCCTACGGCCTTCACAATCGCCTCAACCAGCCCTTCCATCGTATAGGGTTCGGCAATAGCGGCAACTGGAAACCCGTTTTTTTCAACGACAGAGGCTGTTATTGGGCTTATGCAAGCAATTTTTGCCTGGCGAAGAGCGTCTTCCAGCATATTGATTGTTGACTGCGCTATGGCAGAACTGGTCAGAACGACCCAGTCAATCATGCCGGATTTCAGTTTATCCACAATTTCCGGATTGGGTTTGAGTACGTCTTCGCTTTTATAGATTACAATTTGCGTCGATTCAATTCCAACGCTTTCCAGCTGCGGTTTGAGAACGTCCCGACCGCGGCTGGCGCGTAAAAGCAGAGCTTTTACAGGCTTTTGCTCATGCGTTCGCTTTTGAACGTCCGCAATAATTGCGGCGGCAAGATTTTCCGCCCGATATTCGTCAGGAACAATTTGAACGGATGCGCCTTGCCGTTCCAGTTCCTTGGCTGTCGACGCCCCAACAGCGGCAACAGAACAGGACTTAAGCGCTTCAACGCCATAACCGAGTTCCGCCAGACGGCTTAAAAACATATTTACGCCGTTTGCGCTGGAAAAAACAACATACGAATATTCCTTCAATCGCGTTATAGCGTTGTCAACTTCCGCCCAGGAATCCGGCGGCAAAATTTTTATCGCCGGCTGGAATACAACCTCAGCGCCCTGCTCTTCCAGCAAAAGCTGAAGTTTATCCGCCTGTCCTTCTGGACGAGTTACCAAAACGCGAACATTGGACAAACGATTTAAGTTAGGAATATTAGACATAATAGGAGATTAGTTTTTCAAGGAAACTTATAAAAGTCCCAGAACCTTCGTTAGGGGGTTCTCGACAAAATTTCTTTTTTATATTATAATATATTTTTTCAAAAGATAAAGGAAGACCTTTTACGGGGGGCGGGCATTACCCGCCTAAAAACAATCAACCTTTGATAACGCGGACAATGTCCGCTCCCCAGAAACTTTATTTATCGCCATGTCAGACAGTAACAACGATTTATCAAAAGAAATTAACGAAGATCCGGGCGCTAATCCTCAAGACGATAAGGTCAAGGAAAACCCCTTTGCAATGACCGATGCCAAACGTCGTCGTCTGGAACAATTGTTCGACCACGCAACGATTCAGTACAATCAAAAGAACTACGATTACGCTTCAGACTTGTACATTCAGTGCATCGCCTCTGACCCGGGCAACATGACCTACGTTCAGGCGTATCTGGAAAATCTTCGCAAAAAGTACAATAACAACAGAAAAGGCGATCCGATGGGCTTTTTCAAAATCGGAACGCCTCGCAAAGCCGCCAAAAAAGCTCTCGGAGCAAAAGAATATCAAAAAGCGTTTGAGAACGGTTTACAGGCTTTGCGCGTCAACCCGTGGGACGTTCAAACGTTGACAATTCTTTGGGAAACGTGCATTGAACTGGGGTTCACTGAAACGCCTTTGGCATACATGAAAATCGCTCTGGAAGGGAACCCGAAAGATATCGGCGTCAACAAATCTTTGGCAAACGTTTTGAAGTCGCTCCATCGATTTAACGAAGCGATTTCCTGCTGGCGTCGAATTGAGCAGTGTTTTCCTAACGGAAACGAAGAAGCGGCTCGCAACATTACAGAGCTTATTGTCGCTAAAAACCGGTACGAAACAGGCGGACGAAACAACGAAGACAAACGAACTGCCGCCACAGTCGAAACAACCAGCTCCAGCGGCGAAAAGGTTCAGATGTCTCAGGAAGACTTCCTCAAAAACAAAATCAAGGAACGTCCAAAAGAGGCGGCTCGCTATATCGCTCTGGCAGACTACTACATCGCTCTGGAACAGTTCGACAAAGCCGAAGCCACTCTTACAGACGCCGTCAAGCAAACAGGCGAAACGGAAAACCGCGATCTGTTGGACAAGCTGGAAGACTCTGCATTGCGTAACCTGCGTCAAAAGCTGGTGGATATCGAACGCACCAAGGGCAAGAATTCCGAGGAATGGAAAAAGATGCGTATGGATCTCAACACTCGAGAACTGGACGTCTGGAAGGGACGCTGCGAACGCTATCCCAACAACCTGGCGTTCAAATACGAGTTGGGGCTTCGATACAAAATCAATGGCGATTACAACAACGCCATTATGCAGTTCCAGCCGGCTCAAAACGAACCGCGCCGTAAAGGCGTCTGCTGTCTTCAGCTGGGAATGTGCTTCCAGGCTATCAAACAGTATCAGATGGCAATTGCCTCTTACGACCAGGCTATCGAGAACATTCCTGACCGCGACGCAGAAAACAAAAAACGCGCATATTACGAGGCGGGACGTCTTACATTGGGGTTAAAACAGCTCGAGCTGGCAGAAAAATACTTAAAATTGCTCGCTGGGATGGATTTTAACTATAAAGATGTCGCCTCCCTCCTTGACAAATTGGAAGAATTGCGCAATAATATGGACTCATAATTTTAGAACTTCGTGGTAAGTCATAAGTGGTAAGTTGTGAGGACGCAAGCGTTGTTCCCACTGACCACTTAATACTAACCACTTACCACTTACCACTAACAACCATTTATAATTAAACTATGCCGAATCTGAAAAGCGCTAAAAAAGACCTGCGTCAGAATAAAGTCCGACGCGCCCGCAACCTGTCCGCCAAACGTGAACTGCGAACCTACATTCGCAAATTCCGCGAAGCGTGCGCCGCTGGCAATGTAGAAGAAGCAACTGCTGCACTGCCCAAAACGTTCCAGAAGCTGGATCGCGCCGCCGCCTCCAAACTCATTCACAAAAACACGGCTTCCCGTCTGAAGTCCCGTTTGGCACAGCGTTTGCATAAAGTCGAAACTGCCGCTAAATAAACCGACTTTTTATCAGCTCCGCATACGCGAAGACGACAACTCTCTTGTCCGTCTTGTTGCGTTATGGAATTGCGACTGCTGGATTTATTCAATCGGATAAATCCAGCAGTTGTGTATTTTAAATTGGAACTCTATTCCCTGCTGTTGTGAGCTGAAATTGCATTCTATTTCTAATACGAGAGCAGTTAAACCGAGAACGTCTTGATTGAATATCAATAGTATTGAAGCGGACATTCTTCGTTCGGAATCGTCCACGAATTGACTACTGGCGTTTTTGACGCCTTAACGGCGCCGTTTGACGATTCGTTGGACGCCGGAACAATCGTCGTTGGCGGAGGGGGTACTGACAAAGCAGATTCAACTGCCGCCTCAGCCGGCGAAGGATTGTACTTGACAGATCGAGGCAACGCTGGCGCTTCGTCCACATCAGGTAAAATCGGCTGAGACGCCGTCGCTCTTGCAGGAACGATTACCTTGGGCGCAGGTACAGGAATTACCGCTGAAAGCGGTTCTTCGCGATCCGTTTTCATTTCTGATTTCAGCTCTTCGTCAGCGTCCGTCTTTATTTCAGATCGCGGTTCTTCGTTTTTTGGCGTTTCCAACTCTTTTGGCAATTTCTTATCCGGTTCTTTCGGAGACGTTTCGTTTGTGGGACGGGCGCCATCGTTGGGCGTTTCCTCTGAAACGGGAAGTTTAATCAAACGGATTTGCAGCTTTTCGTCCGTCGGCAAATCAATACGAATAACAATTTGTTTTCTTGCCGAAATGGGTTTACCGCCGTCCTGTTTATCATCGGAATGATCCGGCGTCTTTTCAACCAGCGCCGTCTGTTTGCATTGTTCTGTTCCGAGATGTCGGCGTTCCAGTTCCGTTTTGATTTTATCGCAGCCTGACAAAACGACCATTAAAACGCTCAATACAACAATGACAATTATTCGCCGCATGATTTATTCTCCTGTAATACTAAATTGGGAATAGACCGTATGACATACTACAGAAGTATTATAAGCGATCAAGACAAGAGAACTCGGCAGAGCGATTAGCGTTTTACGCTTTTTCGGCGCTCCGCCAATGCGTGATAGAACAGAATTCCAGCTGTTACGGAAACGTTCAGACTGTCGGCAATTCCGTTCATGGGCAGATAGATCGGCTGAACGTTTGTTCCGCGCCAGGCGGCTGTCAAACCGTCCGCTTCAGACCCGACGACAATAGCGCACGGCTGGCGGTAATCGGCTGTTGAGTATTCAATAGCCCCGTCGACAATAGCGGCGAAAATAACGATTCCCTTTTTCGTCAGCCAGTCGACTGCAGCTTGAGACGTCGTTTCGACAACGGGTACGGAAAAGACCGTTCCCAACGAGGCGCGAACGGCGTTGGGATTGTACAAATCTGTCTTGCAGTCCGCCAAAATCAGAGCGTCCAGCCCTGCCCCGTCCGCGCTGCGAAGCAACGCGCCAACGTTGCCCGGCTTCTCCACGCCCTCTGCAACGCCAATGATTGGGCATTTCGACAATTTAAGCGAATCGAGCGTTCTGACTGGACGTTTGGCAATGGCGACTGCGCCCTCGTCTCGAGAACCGTAGGCGATTTTTTCCAGAACCGGCTCTGTAACGTCAACCATTTCCGCGCCGGAAGAAAACATCTTTTCCGTAAACTCTTTGTTACATCCGCCCGGATAAAAGAATATTTTGGAAACTTCAATTCCCGACTCAATAGCGCGCTGAATCTCACGTCTTCCGTCAATTAAAAACAGACCGTCTTCCCGACGCTTTTTCCCGTCGCGAAGTTTAACGGCTTGTTTAACTTGAGGATTCGTAAGGCTGGTTATCATGATGTAATTAGTACTTAGTGCATAGTACTTAGTGCATAGTGAGATGAGCGCTTGCGTACTATGCACTATGCACTAGCGCTATTCTATCACCGTAGTCGGCGTCTGATAGTAATTGTTGGGATAATCCTGAAGGGAGGAATTGTTCTGCGACGGCGGCGGGTATGAACCCGGTTCCGCGCCAATATACGGATCGTATTCCGGAGGCTGCGCTGGGCTGGGCGTGTACGGCCCCGCGCCTGAATAATCCACCGGCGGTATCGATTCTGGATTGTACGGTCCCTGCGGCGACCCCGCGCTGACAGGAGCCTGAAAATTTTTCAGCTCTAAACCGCGCGAAATAATATCGTTTTCGCTCTCTTCCGGACGATGACGGAGCTGAAAATTAAAATATCGATGATCGTGAATATCTCTTCCTGCAAAATTATCCGAAAAGAAGTCAAACGGCGGAATTTGATACCATGGAGCTTTTACGTCTCTTAGCTCGTTAACAGTCTCATAACCGTCCTTTTCCAGCCGGAAATTTCGCGTCCCATAATACGTAAAATCATGAGAAACAGGCGTCTTCCCAATCTCGTGGTTATCAATAAAAACGGTCGCTCCAGGAGGATCAGAGGTAATCGTCATTCGTCTGTGCACACAACCGCACGCTGACAAGATAGATAATGTCAGTAACATAAGACAAACGGCAGGACATTTTTTTATGAACATTTTCATAAATCCTGGCAATACCGCCCCGGGGAGCCTTTATTTTTACTTGACGATGTGTATAATAAAGGTAGGAAATAGTATAATCCTGTGGGGGATAATAGCGAATTTTTTAAAATAGTTCCAGAGCAATTTTCCATGAATTTACCTAAAAACAGTAAAAACACCGGCAGTATTTGGTCAAACTGTCTTGACTTCGCGGCGTGTACAGACATTGGTCTGCGCCGTACAAACAATCAAGACAACTACGCCGTCGTTCCCGCTTCCAGCCAGGAAGAATGGAATTCTCGCGGACACCTGTTCCTTGTTGCAGACGGTATGGGCGGCAACGCTGCAGGAGAACTTGCCAGCAAACTGGCGGCGGATTCTGTGCCGATGTCTTACAAAAAGAAAATCGATCTGATTCCTTCAGAGGCGCTACGAACGTCCATTATCGAAACAAACGATTTGATTCATAAACGCGGCAACAGCAGCGACGATTTTCGAGGCATGGGAACAACCTGCTGTTCGTTTCTGTTTTTGCCTGACGGCGCGCTGATCGGACACGTCGGCGACAGCCGCTGTTATCGCCTGCGGGGAAACGTCATCGAGCAAATGACCTTCGACCATTCACTCGTCTGGGAAATGCAGGCGCTGGCTCGCCAAAATGGAGAAACGCTCACTGATCAGGTTCCGAAAAATTACATCACTCGCTGTCTGGGCGTTCATCCTGAAGTTACTCCGGATATCGAGGGTCCCTTCCCGCTCAAGCCGGGCGATACGTATTTGCTTTGCAGCGACGGTCTTTCCGGACAGGTCAAGGACGACGAAATCGGCAAGATTCTTTACACGCTTTCCCCCGCGGAAGCAGTCGAAACGCTGCGCGATTTGGCTATTCTTCGAGGCGGTCCGGATAACATTACCGTTGTTGTCGCCAAATACCTCGGACCGCAAAAAGCCGTCGGCGCCACGGAAGAACAGGTTGCCAGTTCCGTTCCTGTCATCAAAAGGCCGTTTTCCAAGTCGCTGGTTACGCTGTCAATCATTTTCCTGATGTTTGGTTTGTGCATCATTCCCTTCTGCCAACCATACGGCGCGATAATCGCCGCTTTATCGATACTCATTGCCATCGGGTTGTCTGTTGCTGCGCTGATTAAGAGAAACAACGGAGACAGTCTGAAAAACAAATCCTACGGCAAGGGGCCATACACCAAAACCAGCGCGCTGCCAGACGAAGCGTTTATCAAAACGCTGCTTGAACTCATCGGCGACGTGCGTCCGGAAGCGAAGGAAGCAATTCAAAATAAATACGGTCAAGAAGCCAGCAGCGTCTGGAACGAATACCGTTCGTTGGAACATGCCGGCAAGACCGCTATCGAACACGCCAAATTCACAGACGCCGTCAGAAATTACGCTCTGGGGCTTCATTTCCTCATGAATCAGATTCGATAAGAGTTTCCGTTTCATAATTACAGAATTACACCGTTCGCTATTGTTACAAATTGACAAGGCGAAAATATATTTATCATACGCGTCGGCGCTTTCCCTCGAAGACGCCGCTAATAATCATGGCAAAGATTCCTGAAAATTCCGATAAGTTTATCAACAGAGAATTAAGCTGGCTGGAATTCAACCAGCGAGTTCTGGACGAAGGTCTCAATACGTCAAATCCTCTGGCGGAGCGAATGAAGTTCCTCGCCATCGTCAGTTCCAATCTGGACGAATTCTTCATGATTCGCGTTGCCGGTTTAATGCAGCAAAAGAAAGCCGGTTCGAGAAGTAAAGACCGCGCCGGCATGACGCCGTCACAGCAGTTGGACGCCATCAGTCTCCGGGCAAAAAAAATGGGGAAGGATCAGTCTGACGCCATAACTTCCGCTCTCAACGAAGCGGTAAACGAAGGGCTGACCATACTTCGTCCGGAAGAATGGACGTTTGAACAGCAGGAATACATTTACGACTATTTTCAGAACAACGTTCTGCCGATTTTAACGCCCTTGGCGTTTGAAGATTTCTCCGAAGAAGGGCTTGCGCCAACCATTCCCGGGCTGCAGCTTATTGTCGCCGTAGAACTGACGGGTATGAAAAAAGCGTCCCTGGCGCGGCAAGCCAGTTCAAACAGAAAACTTGTTTCAGAAGGAAAACCGCTGGACGAAATTTTCAATCCGTCAAATCAATCAAACGCTCAATCAGAAGCGGAATCGCGAATTGGCGTTGTTCCTATTCCC
This sequence comes from Thermoguttaceae bacterium, assembly GCA_017557195.1. Taxonomy (GTDB): domain Bacteria; phylum Planctomycetota; class Planctomycetia; order Pirellulales; family Thermoguttaceae; genus RUG11551. The sequence goes on from JAFZAL010000100.1 coordinate 13,199, forward strand.
AAATTGCTGCCTCGGTTTTTAAAGCTTCCTTCCGGAAAAGACGTTTCGGACTTTGCCCTGATTGACGACGTTATTCAGGTCAACATCGGTTCGCTTTTTCCTGGATGCAACGTCAATTCCAGCGCCGTGTTCCGCATTACGCGCGACGCCGACATCCGCGTCTGTGACAACCCCTTGGGAATCGACTTTGACGAAATCGTCGACCTGACCGTCGCTATTGAAGAGGCGGTTGTTGAACGACGCAGCCGCGACGCCGTCCG
>JAFZAL010000012.1 GCA_017557195.1 Thermoguttaceae bacterium
CGGTCGTTAAACCACATCTGATGAACGCCAGTAAGCTGTTCGACGCCAGAGGGTTCCTTGAAATATCCGATTCTCATATCGCCCAGCCACGGCAATTCTTTGATGCCGAGATAAACGTCTTTGAACGCCAAAGAGGACGGCGCGAGGTCGAAATTGCACTTGTAGTTAAACTGCTTGTACGAACCCGCAACGCCAATCCAGGCGCGGCGAAGATCAGTACCGTTTCGCATGTTTCCAGCGCGAGCTTTGGAGGCGTCGTTCTGATCGAAGAAGTCCGCTTCGTACTGAAGACGTCCGGAAACTTTGACGGACGGCTTTTTAGCGTCGTCTTCTTTCTTTTTAGCGGCTTTTGCCTTTTCGTCTTTGAGCTGCGATTCCAGCGATTCCAGACGCTTATTGAGCGCGTTCCATTGGTCAGGAGAAATTGAATATCCAGACGGCGTCTGCGCTGATTCAACGATTTGATCCGGAGTTACAATTGAACTCGGAACGTCCTGAGCGTATGTCGTAACAACGCACAATACGACTAATGTACAAAATGCGATTGCAGCAACGAATTTCTGCTTAAAAATAATAACGCTTTTCATGATTTCTTAACGCTTTCGCGCTTCTCGGCATCCGTTTCCTCTTGATTATTTATCCGTATAGGGTTATATTGAATCCATATAACCCGTATATTTTTCCTAATTGTCATTATCGTCAAATTATATGGGAATATTTAACGATTAAACATAAAATAGACAATATAGTTAAGTAACAAAAAGAATAACTTATAAAAATATGGAAATTTTTTACAGAATTGGCAGAAAACTCAGAAACATGTATCCATGGATATGTTTGTTCGTGGTTCTTGTTATGATTGCCAGTTATCTGTATAAGCAATTAACTCTGCCAAATGAGGAGCCGAACCTCAAAGAAGGCGTTTATAACGTTGAACGGGTTATTGACGGCGACACGATTCTGCTTTCCGGGGGAATTCGCGTTCGATTGATGGGAATTGACACGCCTGAAACCGTCAAGCCGCGTTCAGAAGTGGAGCCTTTTGGTCCGGAGGCGACAGCGTTTACCAAACAGGCGATTGCTCAAAACGGAAATCGCGTTTTTATTCGTCTGGACTGCGACCGGTTCGACAAATACGGCCGGAATCTGGCGTTCGTTTATCTGGGCGAATCTGACGGCGAGGGCGTTGTCTTGCTCAACGAAGAACTGGTTCGCGCCGGATTGGCGAAAGCAATCATGACGTTTAACTATTCCATGTCTATAAAAAGACGTCTGTACAAAGCCCAGAAAGAGGCAATCGAGAACCGTCGGGGAATCTGGTCTTTGCCAGAAAATCAAAATGAAAAGCCCCTATTGCAAAAGTTCGAAGAATGATATAGAATAGAGCGCGTAGAAGATATTGAGGGAATAGGGAATGGGGAATAGGGAATAGTCTTCGCCTTCGGCGAATTCATAATCCCCCCACTCCCTGTTCCCTGCTCCCCACACCCTATTCCCTAATTGCCATGAGATGTCCTTTTTGCCGAGAAGACAACGATAAAGTCATAGATTCCCGCACCTCTCAGGACGGAACCGCGATTCGTCGGCGTCGGATGTGTTTGTCCTGCAATCGTCGGTTTACAACTTACGAGAGCGTTGAAAAAAACGCTCTTAAAGTTATTAAGCGAGACGGCGTTCGCGTACCGTACGATCGAGCCAAACTGCGTTCCGGCATCGAAAAAGCCTGCTGGAAACGTCCGGTTTCTTCCGAACAGATTGACGAGATGGTCGCCAGAATAGAATCGCTTGTCGAAAGCCGGTTTGATGCGGAAGTCGATTCCCGATTTCTCGGCGAAGCCGTTATGGAACAGCTCCGCTCTGTAGATGAAATTGCTTACATTCGATTTGCCAGCGTCTACCGACAGTTTAAAGACGTTCAGGAATTCGTCAAAGGATTAGACGCCATTCTTAAAACTGAACAAATTTAAGCTGTTCGCCGGTCGCTTTGCGCCAATAATATTTCTTTTGCTATTCGACTTTTTCGCCGTCGGAGCCGGGGACGATGCGTATTATTTTGACGTTGTCGATATACGCCTTGCCGATTCCCGTCATTTCAAAACAAAGCTGGATTTTTCCTTCGCTGTCAGCGGTGCGATACATAACAATCGGCTGCCAACCAAGCGTCTTGGTAATGCGTCTTGCCAGAACGTCGCCTGAGTGAACGTCGTATATTTTCAAACCGTCGACCGTGCATCGCAGCGGCTGAGGAAGATTGACCAGACACGTTATCTTAACGGTCTCAAACGGTTTGACCTGAATCGTTGGAGAAAGAATTGTAACAGGCGATTTGTCCAACAGAGCGATTACGTTTTGCAGTCCCGGCGGAGTTTGAGCCGTCAAACACAATCCGGACTTTCCTGAAAAAGCCGCCATCGGATTGATGTCCCCTTTAGCGGAGATTTGCGAATTGGGGTCGTCGTCCAGATACAAAGCCCAGTTGGAGTTGAGAAAATCGTCCAGAGATTCAAAGTCGCCTGCGGGAAGCAGGTTGTCTCCCTGTTTGTAGTTTTGCATGTTCTGCTGCCAAAAGTGAAACAGCCTCATTGTTCTGAACGAAACAGCGGCGGGATGGAAATTCGGCTCTCGTCTTGTTCCGACAACCCCTGACCAGTAGGAATACTCCAGAATTCTGATTGCATTGGCGGCGTCGCAATTATACATGTCCGAATCCGACCAAAGGTTCTGACTGATTGACATGTTGGAGTGTTCGATCGCCGATACCGCGTTGTTAAACAGAGCTATTTCTTCTTTGGATGCTTTATTCGGATTATACCACATCCGGAAGTTCTCCAAACGATTTGCCGTCAGATCCCGGAATAAAACGGAAGTCCGTTTGCCGCTTGTTCTCAATCTGTTGTACAGGCTTGAAATAACAGACGGATTTTGAGCCAACAGAATCATGGACCAGTCCGCCTGAGAATCAATATCAAGGTTCATTCTTCCCGCCTGACGGTTGACGTTGAGCGGTTCAAGACCGTTGGGCGTAAGTCGATACGCCTGATACGTCGTCGGAATGCCGGGAATATAAGCCGTAACCGCGCGCGATGAACGTCCGCAAAGCGAATACTGAGCAAAATCCGGTATGTAAAGCGGCAGCGCCAGACGTCCTTTATTGGGAATGGTCAGCATGGTAAACCATAAATGCGGGTCAGACGTCTCAACGGGCGTCGGCTGCGTTCCAGCCGCAAAAAAGGAGTCGACAGTTGACAATCGGGAATTGATCAGTTCCAAAGATCGGCTTCGGTACTGCGAATCCGGGTCGTTGGAATAGAGCGAGCTTTGAGAATCAAAAAACAGACCTCTTACTCCTGAACCCGCCGAAGCAAACGCCATCATTTGAAGCTGTTCGTAGGGAATGCATTCCGGAAACGTTTCGTTTGGAAACATGGTTTTCCAGGACTGCGCCAGTTTAGCGTCCGGCTGAGTTTGAATAACGCATATTCGCGGCATACCCGGCTGAATCAGACAGGGAATGTCGCGATGCCAGCGCAAGTATTTTTCCATATCCATGGACGAATAAATCGGATTGCGTTCGATAATCAGACTTTCCACCTGACGGCTGTAGTCTCGATAATTTTCCTCCGCCTGAGCAAAAATCGGACGAGCGACGTCCCGATCGCATTCTCGAATTCGACGGCAAAGCTGGTTGGTCTGTTCGACGCTGACTGAATTCTTCGTCAGATTCCCCAGATTCCAGGCGATTACCCGATAGTATTTGTCGCCCCAAAACGTCGGCGAATAGTTTTTGAAGGAATCCTCTGTAAAGACGTCCCACTGCTGTTTGGTCAGCGGCGGCGGACAAATAATCCACAGTCCCTGTTCCTGAGCTTGAATCATCTGTCCTTCGGTGGGAATCTCGTCCATCCAAACGGTGTTGAATCCCAATTGACGGATATATTCTAAAGGCTCGCCGCGATAACGAATCGCCCGAATAAAAAACATGGCGTCGTTGACAAGTATGGAATCGCCGTTAACGTGAACGCTGAGCGCCTGACGATCGGCGGCTGGCGTGTTTTGATCGTTCGTGTTATCGTCCAGCGCGCTGATATCGTCGGCGAGATTGTTGTTATTGACGCTTTGAGGCGCGACAGGACTGGGGACGTCTTTTCTGTCGTTATTCAGATTTCCCAAAGAGCCTTTGACAAAATCTCCCGGCGCGACAGGGGCGTAGCCCGTTATTTCCAAATCGTCTATCCAGAGGTTGAGTTCGCCTTCTCCTCCGTTAATATCCAAATACGCCATGTCATAATAGGCGTTTGCTGTGTCGATGTTTTTTCCCATCTGACGCGAGATGTCTAACGCCTGCTTTTTGAGCAAATCCAGCGGACGGTCAATTCGAAGCTGCTGCCAGCTCCCGTTGAGAGAATACGTCCCGCCGGGAAGCAAAATCGACAGCGGCGCGGACGGCGGAGCGCCAGGACGCCCGTCTTCCTGCGTCATGGGCAGAATAACCCGGAGCATAAACTGCAATCCGGTTTTATTCGACTTAATATATATCGTCGGAAGGACGTCGTCTGTAAGCCGCCCTGTTCCAACTTTCATTCCCAGCATAACAGATTTGGCATGTGCTGGAATCTGCAAAGAAATATACTCGCAGCCGCGCTTTCCGTACCCTTCCTGCGGAGAATACTTGTGCTCAATCGTTTTCAAATCCGATTCCGCCGTCTCAACGTTCCAAACCGTCTGAGGCTGATCGAACGAGAATTTCCAGCTTTGTTCATTTTTGTTATTGTTGTCCTGGGCAAATAACGAACTTGGAATATGCACAGAGAAAATTGACAATAAGAACAGCGATAACAAGATGTTTGAAAAAATCTTGTTCGAGATTTGAAGGACGCAGTTTCTTCTTTCAGAGTTCTGATTTTTACATTCAGGTTTCAACATAGCCAAATTCTCTTTGCTCATTTTTGTAATAAACCTTCTCTATTTTGAAACGTTGTTTGATAAAATAAACAGTATGAAAAATACAGGTAAAGTTGTGTTGAAAAAAAACAACATGGGAATCGTTCTAAATAAAAAAATCCCCAAAAAAAAGGAAAATTTCCCAAACGTTTCTGAAATCCTGTTCTATACTCTTACCAAAGAATTGAATTTAACGCTAGAGCAATTTAACGATTATCAAATGGTTTTCTTTATTTGCCTGGCAAGAAATAATATATAATGCGGTGGACAAAATATTGTTCATTGTTATCAATATATTTATATGTTATATTGTTGTTAAATCCCCTAATTTCCTATTCCTAACCATGACTCAGGATTCGTTATCGCAGTGTCTCAATGAAACGGAAATGCCGTTGGAACTCAAAGAGCTTTTTGACGCCATCGAAAGTCTTCCAGATGAATATAAACAACGCTTAAAGCCGCTTGCGGAAAAAATCCTGGATGCCTCCAAACGCCGCCGCAAAATTCTTACCCTGGTTCAGGATGCGCTCAGTCAGCTTCGGCTTGACATGAAATATCTTGTCTTCGATCTGGAAGCCACTCGACGAGACCGAGACGATTATCAAAGAAAATTCAACGAATAGTCGTATTTCTGATTTTATATAATAGATTTGTATAAAAGCTAATTGACTGTTAAAATGGATAATGAAACTTAAGCTTGCGCGCTTCATTATCCATTTTTACTTTTTAATATATTAATATTTATCTCCCCTCTTTACAATTTTATAGGAATGTTGTATAATAATTAGAAAGTTTGACAGGTCAAACAATTGATAAGAATGATAAACAAGGAGATAGAACCATGTCCCGAAAATTCCTTCACGTCGGCTGCGTTACGCACGACAAAAACTACCCCGGTCTGAACTACAATCAAGTTTTGGACTGCTACTGTTCCGACCCGACCGCCAACGAACACAATATCGAATGGCTGTTCTTCCCGGAAACCAGCCCGCTGGCGAAAACCGCCATTGCAACCACAACGCACATTGCCTACATGGTAGACGATCTGGAAGCCGCCGTTGCCGGCAAAGAAATGGTCTTGGAACCGATCGAAGTCGGCCCTGGATTCAAAATTGCGTTCTTCTGGGAAGACGGCGCGTTGGTTGAAAACTGCCAGGCAAGCTGAGACGACAATCAGAAATAACATATTAAGGAACTCATAGAACGTTGAAGTTAGGAATTAGGAGTGAGGAGTGAGGAGTTGACGCAAAG
>JAFZAL010000013.1 GCA_017557195.1 Thermoguttaceae bacterium
AGGGAGGGAAAGAAAAGGACTGACTCGATTAGGAGGGAGTGTAGAGCGATTCGCCGCCCGTAGACTAAAGTCGACGGTTATAGAAATGGCGTCCATTCTGGACGCGGATTACGACTCCGTCGCAGCCAAAAACGCTTCCGGGTCGCGGACGAAGTCCGCCGAAGAAAAAAGCGGGAGTTCCCTCCCGCTTTACGTAATTCTTTCACGACTCAAGCGTAACTGCGTTCACTGCGTTCGCTTCGTTACCGTCTTTCATTTATTTCTTTTCCTCACGTACAGCAGTCCTGCGGCGCCGAGTAACATCAGCGCCCACGTTGACGGTTCCGGGACGGAGCTGGTTAGCTCGCCCATATAGAACGTGCTGTAAATGTCGGAGACGGTGAAATGTTCATTCCCTTTAACGTCGTAAACGTTTAACGTCCAGTCGCCCAGCGGGTCTTCACCCCAGAAGGCGTTAGAAGAGAACGACCACGTCAAGTCGTCTAAATACTGAGGAAGAGACTGCTTTTCTGCAAAAGCCAAAATGCTTTCCACCCCGTTATGATCCAGTATGATTTCCAGATATTGCGCGTCAAACCCTTCTGGAACGTCTGATGTAACGGTTAGCGTAACGACGACTTCTTCCAAGTCCTGTTTGATAATTCCGGAGTTCAGGAAGGTTTCGTCGGTAATATGTTGGGTTTGTGAATAAACCAGAACAGAGTCGGCGTTCATGCGCTGTAAAAAGTCTGGCGTAACGTATTCGGCGGATCCGGACTGGTATTCTTCCGCGGCGGCGAGCATGTTGTTTTCCGGCGCGCTGGGCGTTAACATTGATATGGAATCGCCGGAATAGTCTGATACATTCATCGTTGAGTGATATATCAGTCTTTCGTTGGACGTAACTTCCATTGTCTCCCAGTTTAACGTGGCGACGGTTTGCGGCGTAACCGTATCGAATTTCCCGCCTAAAGTCTCTTCCGGGTAAAGAATAGCGTCGATTAACCCTTTAGCGTCAATCTGTCCGAACCCGTAGGTGGGAGAAAACGACAATCCTGCTGCGTTGGTCGTCCAGACCATAGCCCGTTTGTCTGCTTCCGGGTCAATTTTCGCAGACGTTCTGGCGAGAAGCTGTTTGATAAACCGGACGTCGCAAACCTGACCCGGATAGGTTTTTCGATAGGCTTCCAAAGCCAGAGCTACAACGCCGGTCGCAACCGGACAGGACGCTGACGTGCCGTTAAAATCTACTATCGTGTTTCCAGCGACAATGCCCTGATAGTCGGATTCTTCGTGGAACGTACACTCGTAGAGGAACAGGTTGCCGGCTGGGTAGTCTTCCCGGTCAGCGGTTTGGATGCTAACGCCAGGCGCGGTAATAAAAACGCAGGAACCGTAATCGCTAAACGGCGCGAAATGAGTATAGTCTGCCGTCATGTCCCTGCCGGTAGCGGCAACGGTAATTGTATACGGGTGAGCGGTCAAAACTTTCTTTGAACTGACTTTGCCGTCAAAGTTAACTCTCGAATCGCGTTCGTTGCCGGAAGAAAACATTAGAATTGTGTTGTTTGCCTTGGCGTCGGCAATTGAAGACAGCGTCAGATCGTTACTAACTCCGACGTATCCAACCGATGAACCATAGGAATTGTTTTTGATGTCAATTACGTCGTTTCTGTACGTTAACGCATCGTGGAACGCCTGATCGGAGACGGAAACGTTATCTGAAATCTTGGCGCCGAAAGTTTGACAGGCAAAATCGATTCGAATCGGAACGATTGTCGCGCCGTAGGCGGAACCGTAGGTTTTAGATTCTGAATCGTAGGCGGAAATGCACCCGGTAACGCAAATGCCGTGATAATCGTTATTGCTTTCGACGGGCTTGTCGTAGTTCGGGATATCAACAAGCGCTCTGTCCCAGACGGGAGACGCGTCGTGTTCCGACTGTACTGGCAGCGTTGACAGATACTCCTCTCTGTACTTCTCGTCGTTAAAAATCACGCCGGTATTGTACGCCAAAGACGTGTCGATATTAGATCTGAAATACGGGTGCATGCTGACGCAGTCGTCTACAACGCCCACGACGACGCTCTGACCGGTAAACCCCAAGCTCCAGGCGTACGGCGCGTTGACAGCGTCCAGCCAGGAAGCGTACTCCGTTGGAACGGTGCGATCGTCGGCGTATAGATTGACGCCAGACAAAACGGTAAATATAGCGATTACACAAAATCGGCAGAATGTATTGATTGTAGGCATGGTATACATGATATATACGGGTAGGAAATAATATTTTTCTTTTAATAATCGGCTATTTACTATATATTATATACGATTTTTAGAAAAACGCCCCAAAAATTGAAGATGAAAGAGGAAAAAGAGAAGAGAATGCGGGCGAAGTGAATGAATCGGCGAACAAAACCGGGTTGCGTAAGCTCCCTGGCAAATCTCACGCGGAGACGCAGAGGATGTTCACGAAGTTTTAAAATATCTTTGCGATCTTTGCGATCTTTGCGATCTTTGCGGCTTAAAAATTATAAGGAAAGAGCAAGCGACCAACGGGAGCGGTTATCGGCAGGCGCGCGGCAGCGCGGACTGGGAGCGGCGCCTCGCCGCCCTGGCAAATCTCACGCGGAGACGCGGAGACGCAGAGGATGTTCGCGAAGTTTTAAAATATCTTTGCGATCTTTGCGGCTTAAAAATTATAAGGAAAGAGCAAGCGACCAACGGGAGCGGTTATCGGCAGGCGCGCGGCAGCACGGACTGGGAGCGGCGCCTCGCCGCCGACGTCAAGCCGTCGCACTCCATATTCCCGCTAGTTGTTAATCGATTCAAACGACTTGAGCATCGTCAAGACTTCGTCCTGGACGTCGCGGGAAAACGGGCGGTTGAACATTTGGATTACGACCGTCGCGAAAAAGTCTTCTCCGGAAACGGTCATGCCGACGGTTTCGTAAATCTCGTTGTGAAGCTCGGCGACGTCGTTTCCGTCCTTGTCTTTGGCGGGATTCTCGTAACGGATTCTCAGCTGAGTCCGAACGCCAATTACAGATGCGTTTTCCAGTTTCGGCGCGAAGTTGATAGTAATCAGTTCCGGCTTTTCGAGCTTGCCTGTCAGCTGCTGTTTGATGGACTCCGTTAAAATCCCCAACGCCTTTTTGGCGCTTTCCGGGCTGTCGATCGGGCCGCCGAAATCTGTAACGGTAATCGCGTAGCCTTTTTCTGTATAGACTCTCACAACGCGGGTTGACCCGGAGTTGTCGTCAAACGCCCGGGACGGGTACGGATAGAGAAACTGAAACGTGTTCATTTTCGCCCGCTGAAGCGGAGAATGCCGCAGCACAAACAACGACTTCCCGTCTGCCGGCGTTTTAGCCGGGGCAACGCGAGTAGGACGGTTCATTTCCAAATACAGATTCTTGCCGTTATAATACAGCTCGAACGTATCGGGAGACAATTCCGTTCCCATTCCATCGTAGACGCCTTGGCTTGCTTCCGCGCCCGGCTGAGAGGGCGGAACGGCGGGCTGTTCAACAGGCGCATCCTGTCCAAAAGCCGTTGAAAAAAGCGTCATTGCAAGAACGACAGTCAAAATACTTGCGCCTCGCCGTCTCGCAACTCGCAACTCGCAACTCGCAACTCTTAAAACACGTTTCATGGATTTTCTCCTGTTCGCTGGAATCCGACAACGCAGATGTCGTCGGTTTGCTTTGCATTTCCGATATATTCTTTCAAATGGGACATCAAAGACGCCCCGCATTCCGCGACGCTGGCGGCAGGCTCGGACGCCTTTTTCATGGCGTTTTCGATGCCGAAAAACTCGCCTTTCTCGTTGACGGCGTCGGTCAG
>JAFZAL010000101.1 GCA_017557195.1 Thermoguttaceae bacterium
GCGATTCCGCCGCAGTTGACAACTTCTTTGACTTTGACGCCGTACTCTTCCAGACGGTTGATAATCGTCAGCGCGCCGAACGCTGTGGCTTCTACCAAAGCGCGATAAACTTCCGGGGCTGTCGTTCTGATTGTCTGTCCAACCAGCAAGCCGGAAAGCTCCTGATCGACGAGAATCGTTCGGTTCCCGTTGTTCCAGTCCAGAGCCAGCAGCCCGGTTGCGCCCGGCGCCAGTTTCGCCGCCTCGGCTGTCAGGTTGACGTGAGCCGACCCCTTGGAGTATTCCGCCGGCGTGAGGTTCTTAACGAACCAGTTGAAAATGTCGCCGACTGCGGACTGACCAGCTTCCAAACCGTACATGTCCGGCAGAACCGATTCCGGGACGATGCCGCACAGACCGGGAATGTCTGCAATCGGGGTTGTCATGGGAGAAACCATGATGTCACAGGTGCTGGTGCCGATCGTCTTGACGAGGGTTCCCGGCTTGACGCCGCTTCCGACTGCGCCCAGGTGGCAGTCAAACGCTCCGACTGCAACGGCGATTCCCGCCGGCAATCCAACCTTTTTGGCGATTTCCGGAATGAGTTCGCCCGCCTTGTGCGTGGCTGGAACCGGCTTGGTCGCGTACTTGAATTTAAGCAGTTTGGGAGACAGCAACGCGAGGAATTCGTCTGACGGCAGCCCGCCCCATTGTTCGTTGTACATTGCCTTGTGCCCGGCGGCGCAAATCCCGCGCGGGACTTCGTTTGGCTTGACCTGTCCGGTGATGTACCCGGGAATGAAGTCTTCCAATTCCACCCAGGACGCAGCCGCCTGAGCGACTTTCGGCTCCGTTCGGACGCAGTGAAGAATCTTCGCCCAGTACCATTCCGCCGAATACGTTCCGCCGCACTTGGCGAGATATTTAACCTTGTATTTCGACGCCTTCTGCGTGATTTCCTGCGCCTCTGCGGTGGACGTGTGGTCTTTCCACAACCAAGCGTGAGCGGCGGGGTTGTCTTTGAATTCCGGCTTGAGAGCCAGCGGCGTCCCCTCTTCGTCTACCGGGATGGGGGTGGACCCAGTCGTGTCGACGCCAATTCCAACGACCTTTTCCGGGGAGAACTCGGCGCAGGTCTTCTTCGCCATCGCAACCGCTTTTTTCACAGACGTCAGAAACCCGTTGATGTAGTCCGCCGGATTCTGCCGTGCGAGGTTGGGATCCTGAGCGGAAACGATAATTCCCGCTTCTCCGGTGGGGTAATTGTAAACGTTTTCGCCTACGGTCTGACCGTCGCGAAGGGAAACGACAATAGCGCGAACGCTGTTGGTTCCGTAATCAACGCCGATGGCGTATAAGCTGTCAACAGATGGTTTTGTCATGGCTGGGGAGTAGGGAATAGGGAGTAGGGAATAGTTAGGAATTAGGAGTGAGGAGTGAGGAGTTAGTGCGAAGCGGCTAAAAATTTCTCGCAACTCGCAACTCGTAACTCGCTACTACTAATCGTAATTATACAACAAAAAATATCAAATTGCAATGCACTATTGCGTAAAAGTTCTTGCATTTTTGCGCAAAACGGCGAGGCGCCGCTCCCAGTTCCCGAAGAAATCTCACGCAAAGTCCGCAAAGTTCGCAAAGTAATTTTTACTAATTTTCTCCAGATTCTTTGTCGAAAATCCGGTTTGGCTCAAGAAACGATTAAAGTTTGACGAATATATACGATAGTAACGGATTATGCCGCGGTATGTAAGTACGTAATTAATAAATAGTGCACGGAAGCAATGAACCACTACATTTATAAACGTTATTTTCGAATTGCGTTGGCAGCGCTGCTATTAACAGCGTTTGCCGCGGCGAATATTGGCTGTACACCGTTCGACTATTACGACCCGACGCTGGAACAGCCCGCGCCCGCCGATACCGCGATTCCTTCTGAATTGGCAAAGGTTACGCTGCCGGCGTATCGAATTGAGCCGCCGGACGTTATATCTATTGATATTGTCAAGATGGTTCCGCTGCCTCCGTATCGTCTGGAAACGTTTGACGCCCTGGCGGTTCACGTTTTGGGAACTCTGCTGGATCAGCCGATTAACGGCGTTTATCTGGTCAATGCGGAAGGCTCTGTAGACTTGGGACCTGCTTATGGCACAGTTCGAGTTGCCGGCATGACGGTTGACGAAGCCAAAAGCGCAATCGTGAATCACTTACAACAGATTTTGAAAGCCCCGGAAGTGTCCTGTCAGTTGGCGCAGGCGTCGGCAATGCAGCCCATTTCCGGCAATTATCTCGTTGGTCCAGACGGGAACGTCAACCTTCGCAAGTACGGTTTGATTCGCATTGCCGGCATGACGGTTCCCGAAGCGAAGCTGGCGATTGAAAAACATCTTACGCAATTTTTCGATTCTCCTTCTGTAACGGTAGACGTTGCAGGTTACAACAGCAAATTTTATTACATCGTAACTCAGGGCGCCAACCAGGGCGACAGAATTCATCGCGTTCCGTACACTGGAAACGAAACAGTTTTAGACGCCATTGCTCAGACGGGCGGCATTTCCCAGCAGTCCAGTACAAACATCTGGATTGCTCGACCCGCTCCGAACGGGAATCAGTGCGCTCAGGTTTTCCCGATTAGCTGGGACGAAATCGTTCAGGACGCTTCCACCAGTACAAACTACCAGATATTCCCGGGCGACCGCGTATTTATCGGCGAAGACCGCTCTATTGCCGCCAGCAACTTTATGCGTAAGGTTCAGGCTCCGATCGAGACGTTCTTTGGGTTCATCTCCCTGGGTTCGTCAGCGGTTCGCAACATGCAGAACCTGGGCGTAAGAAACGGTACGAGCTACTAGTGAGTTGTTAGGCAACAGACAGTAGGCAATAGACAGTTAGTGTCTACTGTCCCAATATTGGCAAATACTAAAAAATTTCCAATTATATCGAACAAAGTTCGATTTTTGGATATAATATAATTAGATAGCAAGACGGTTTCGGCGCCGTCTTCAGAACGTTTTTCATTTGCTGATTGCTAATTAAATTCCCATGAAACATATTCCGAATTTATCGAAGTCGTTTATTTGCCGACTCGGCGTTTTGAGCGTATTCACAACGGCGATTATCGTCTGCGCGTCCGGCTACGGTCAGGATTATCGTCGTCGCGGTCCGATGATGACGACCAATCCGGCGCCGTCGTATATGTCTCAACCACAGGCTCAACCCCAACAGGTTACGCCGCCCGCCTCGGGAATTAAAAATCCGACTCAGATCAACGGCGCTGCTCAAAGTATGCCGACGCAAGCTACGGTTGCTAATCCCAATGGAACTGCAACTCCGGCAGCTTCGGGCAATCCGTTTGTCGGCGTTTCTGCCAACCCGTTCCAGCCGACTCCGCAGACCGGATACGGATACGGTCCGAATGTCGCTCCCGCTCAGCCGACAATTCAGCGCAACCCGTTCCAGGCTCAGCAGCCAACCGCGCGACCCATTCAGCCAGCTACGATTGGCGGACAAATCAGTACTCAGCCGATTGCGCGCCCGTTTGACGACCAGCCCCCGCAGTCTCCCTATAGCCCGTACATGTATATGTATGCAGGACGCGGCGGTATTGGCGGAGGCGGCGGAGACAACTACAATCTGTATGTTCGACCGATGATGGAACAGCAGCAGTATAACAGACAAATGGTTCAACAGGTTGAATCGTTACAGCAGACCATTCAGCGTCAGCAACAGCAGATTCAGCAGCAAAATCGTACGCTTAACCAGCTGCAGCAAGAGGGGATTCTTCCGACTCAGCCCAATCCGACTATCGATAACAATCCCAACAGCGCTCAGCAATACTTCAATCAGCAGTACCAGCAGTACTTTAATCAACCGAATAGATAAATTGAGGCAATAGGCAAGAGGCAGTAGGCAAGAGTTTATTTTTTCTACTGCCTACTGCCTACTGCCTACTGCCTAACTATGCGTACGTGGTTATACTCTCGCGTCAATTACGAGACGTTTCATAAAATTCCGACGTCTAATCTGTCTATGAATCTGACGCGAATGCAGACTCTTTTAGACCGTTTGGGAAATCCGGAGCAGGGCGTGAAGTGCGTTCACGTTGCCGGGACGAAGGGCAAAGGCTCGACGTGCATTCTTCTGGAATCCATAGCGCGTCACGCTGGATACAAAACCGGTCTGTTTACCTCGCCCCATATTTTGCGTATTGAAGAACGCATTGCTTTAGGGGGAAAACCGTGTTCGTCCGAGGACTTTGACGCCTGGCTGAGTCTTGTTCGCCCTGTTGTGGAGCAGATGGACAACGACGCGCCGGAACTGGGCGCTGTTACGTTTTTCGAGATTACAACCGCCATGGCGTTTCTGGCGTTCAAGTCTGCCGGCGTTGACCTGGCTGTCCTGGAAACCGGCTTGGGCGGACGTCTGGATTCGACCAACGTTTGCAAACCCTTGGCAACCGCAATTACCAGCATCGGCATTGACCACGTCGCCGTTTTGGGCGATACGGAAGCCAAAATCGCCAAAGAAAAGGCGGGGATTATCAAGCCGGGCGTTCCGGTCGTGATTGGACGCATGAATCCGGAACCCCGCCGGGTTATCGAACAAGTCGCCGCAGAGAAAAACGCCCCGATTTACGAAGCGGACCGGGATTTCTCCTGGACGTATAAGCCAACGCCCAACGCCTTGACCGGGGCGCTGTCTTGCGGATCGATTCGCAACGCAACGCTCAACCTGCCGGGCGAACATCAGGCGGGCAACGCGGCGATTGCTATTATACTGGTAAGAATTCTCAAACGGCTAAGGCAAGGTTTGCAAATCCGTGATTTAGCCATTCGAGACGCGCTGGCGTCCGTCCGTATTCCGGGGCGCATTGACGTCGTCCAAACGAACCCGATTACGATTATCGACGCGGCTCACAATCCCGACTCGTTTTCCAAACTGGCTGAGGCGGTTGCTCGCCTGAACCTGCCGCGGGAAAACTGCTGTCTGGTTTTCGCCTGCGCGGACGACAAAGACGCTGTCCGGATGTTTCGGCTCGTCTATCCGTATTTCGGAACGTGGCGAATTACCCGATTCCAGAACAATCCCCGCTCCTGCCCGCCGGATCGGCTGATGGATCTTTTCAAACAGCTGGAATCCGAACAGACGCTGGCGGGCAACGTCCAGCGCAACGACGTCGCCGCGTTTGACTCGTCCGCCGCCGCTATTCAATCCGCTCAAGAAAAACAGAACCGGCAAATGACGTGCATTGCCGGCTCGTTCTATTTGGCTGCGGAAGCGTATTCCGTACTGGAAACGAAATAATTACGCTTCAGCCGGTTGAGCTTCTTCTTTCTTTTCTTCTGTCGGGTTCTTGCCGAACAGGAGGAAGAAGATGAACGCCGCTGCCATCATGATGGCGGGAACCATGAAGATTTTTTTCCAGTTGTTGGTCTGCGCCTGGAGGTATTCCTGGCGGGTGATGCTGATTTCTTCCGCCTTGACGTCTTTTCCAGCCAGCTTGGACTGGACCTGAGTCAGCAGCGATGTAACAACTTCTTTGGGAATCGTATTGGACTTGTCAGCGGAAACGACGTCTGCCAGTTCCTTGGCGGTAATTTTGCCGTCTTTGGCGATAGAGGCGAGGTCGACGTTCGCTTCAGCCGCTTTGGCAGCAGCCGCTTTTTCTTCAGCAGACTGAACGTACTGAGCCAGGTCGAGCTTGTTCCAGGCGGAATTTGCCGCGGCGGGATCCGTCCAGGCGGGCAGAGCGGCAGTTTCATTTTCCGCAACGGTGTATTCGGTGATTGCAGGCGGATACCATTCAACCAGATAGCCAGCCAACAGATAGCCGCCGATCTGTCCAACGCCCAGCAGGATCATGCCGATAAAGCTCTGAACGGAGGCTTTCATGGCTTCTGGAGCAATCTTGTCGCCGTACATGTAGGAACCGGCATAGAGGAAGCTGTAGCACAAGCCATGGAGCAGCAAGCCGATCAAAGCAAATTCAAACGCGGATTCCATGAAGCAGACGTATCGCGCCAGCCAGGCGGCAATACCGATCAAAATAACGTTCTTCAGACCGACGCGGGTCGCGAAAATCGGGAGCAGAGCCATAAACAGAACTTCGGAGAACTGGTTGAGCGTTGTCAACGCCAAACCGCCGGGATAGCCGCGCTGTCCGAGCATGGCGAAGCACGTTCCGAAGAACAGACCGCAGGCGGCGACGCCGGCAATCAAAATCGCAACGGCAAAGCACAGGAACTGCGGCTGAGACATCAGCGACCAGGCGCTGGGGGCTTTTTCCGTCGAGGTTGTTTCAACAGCCTTGGGCGGAGTGTTGGGCAGCGTCAGGGCGTAAACCGCCAGAATCAAACTGCATGCGGCGCCAACGTAGAAGAACTGAGCGGTGTTACCGGCTCCGAAGAACGCTTGAATAACCAAAACAATCACAATCCAGCCGATTGTTCCAAACATGAACACGCGCGGAGCGTTGTCTTTGTTGGGGACGTGTTCAAAAACAATTGAGTTGATAAGCGGAATCGTCGGCATATAGAAAATACCAACCAAAACCAACGCGACCATCATCGGCGTGAACGCGGTTTGCGATCCGGCGTAGATCAGCAGTCCGGCGCAGATAAACTGCAGGATGGACAAAACGTACTGCGCGGAAAGGAATCGGTCGGCGATTCGACCGACAAACGGGGCAAACAGCGCGCCGATCGGAATGGCGGCTCCAACCCAGCCCATTTGAGGTCCGGAAAATTTAAGAACGTTCAGCGCGTAACCGGTCAGGGCGAAGCCGTAGCTGCCCCAGACGGCAAACTGTAAAAAGTACGCCAGGCATAAACGCGGA
>JAFZAL010000102.1 GCA_017557195.1 Thermoguttaceae bacterium
GACGTCGACCCTCCGAATCGCAAGCGTCCGCCGATTGTTACATCGCGGACTTCGCGTGAGCCTTTTTCCGGGGGCTAACGCACCCCGGCTCGCCAACCGCCTTTCAAAATTATCCCTTACCCCGCCTGATTTCTGATAATAATATCGCCATCTTCTGTTACATCTTCAAAGCGGACGGAAAGCTGGCGCGAGACGCCGCTCTACCCCCGAAAGGGGTTACATTTCTATAACCGGCGGTTTTCAACCTCCGGGGAAGGAGACAACAACAAAATAAAATATCGACAAATACTCTTTTCTTTCCGTCCCTCACGCTTGGCGTGAGGGACGGAAAGAAAAGAACTGACTCGATGAGGGAAGTGGGTGCTTCTCAGCCCGTAGACTAAAGTCGACGGTTATAGAAATGGCGTCCATTCTGGACGCGATTAACGTTCCAGCTTTTCACGTTAAATCCGCTTCGCGAACATCCTCCGCATCTCTGCGGCTCCGCGTGAGATTTCTTTTGCGGCAGAGGACTGCCGCGTGCCGGACTTATCGCAGTCTTTTAGCGGGGCGGGGGTTGATTTAGATAAACAGCGCGGCGAGGCAGGCGGTGATGAACGCGGCGAGGGTTCCGCTGACAAGAGACGGGATCGCCAGTTTGGCGATTTCCGCCCGGCGGGTGGGGACGAGCGAGCCGAGACCGCCGATCATGATTGCCAGCGATCCGAAGTTGGCGAATCCGCACAAGGCGTATGACATGATAACTCGCGAGCGTTCTGAAAGCTGTGAGAGGTTGTCGGGATTGGTCATGTCAAGATAAGCGATAAATTCGTTGAGAATCGTTTTTTCGCCCAGCAGCTGACCGGCAAAGTGACATTCATTCCACGGCACGCCCATGAGCCACGCGAAGGGCGCGAACAGCCAGCCGAAAAAGCGCTGAACTGTCAGCGGGGCGTCGCCGACGTTGCCGAACAAGCCAAGCAGCAGATTCAACAGCGCCATCAGCGCGCTAAACGCGATGAGCATTGCCATGACGTTAATCGCCAGAGCCATGCCTTCGCTGCCGCCTCGGCAAATCGCGTCGAGCAGGTTGGCGTCTGAACCGTTCTGTTCTTTCTGGCTGGTTTCTGCAAAGCTGTTTGCGGTTTCCGGGTCTGTTTCCGGAACGATAATCTTGGAAATGACGATTGCCGAGAAAACCGTCAAAACAGACGCGATAAGCAAATGCCCCGGCGACGTGCCCGCCTTTTGTAACATTCCGCCGTAGACGACCATGACCCCGCCGGCAATCGACGCCATGCCGCAGGTCATCATGCAGAACAGCTGCGAGCGGGTAAAGCGCGGCAAGTACGGCTTGACGGCAAACGGGGACTCGACCATGCCCAGGAACATGTTGGCGACGGAAATCAACGCTTCCGCCCCGGAAATGCGCGTTACTTTTGTAACAAGCGCTGCGAAAATCCGAATGACAAACTGAAGAACTCCCAGATAATACAACGCCGCAGACAGCGACCCGATAAAAATCAGCGACGGTAAAAACGTCAGCCCGGCGCAACACAGTTCAGACGCGCCGCTGATGAGCTTTTCGTTGAAAATCGCTTTCGCGCCCTCGTCGGCGCATTGAATAAACGCAGTAATGCCGTTGCCGCCGGCTTCTTTGATCGTATTCCCAAACTTCGTTCCCAGCAAAGCCCAGCCGAAAACAAAGACCATCGCCATTCCCAGAAGAACCGGTCGCCAAACAATCTGTTTGCGGTTCTCTGACATCAACCAGGCGATAAACAAAAATACGGCGATTCCGAGGATGGGGAGGATGTAGTGCATGGGGGGATGACGAGAGTTATAGAGTGGTAAGTTGTAAGTGGTAAGTGGTAAGTAGTTAGTGGTTAGTGGGAGGTAGGGAGTACGCTTGCGTCCTAATCACTTACCACTAAAAACTTACCACTTTTCTTAGATTGAGAACCGGATTCTGCCGCCGACGATCGTGTAAACAGCTTTGCCGGTGAGCGTCCAGCCGTTGTACGGAGTGTTGCGGCTCTTGGTTTTGAACTGGCTGGCGTCAACCGTCCATTGCATATTCGGGTCAATAATCGTGATGTCGGCATCGGCGCCAACTTCCAGCGATCCCTTTTTGAGGTTGAGCAGTCGAGCAGGATTGATGGTCATTTTTTCAATCAGCTGGGACCAGGTCAGATGTCCGGGAACGATGAGCTTCGTACACAGGACGCCCAGCGCCGTTTCCAGCCCGACGATTCCAAACGGGGCGCGATCCAGCTCGACCATCTTCTTTTCCGGCGCGTGCGGGGCGTGGTCCGTGCCGATAATATCCAGCGTTCCGTCTTTGAGTCCTTCGATACAGGCGTCAACGTCTTCCTGAGAACGCAGCGGCGGGTTCATCTTGTAACAGGAATCGAACGTTCGCAGACATTCGTCCGTCAGGGAGATGTGGTGCGGAGTAACTTCGGCGGTAACGCGAACGCCTCGAGCCTTGGCGCGGCGAATGAGGTCAACGGATCCTTTAGAGGAAACGTGCTGTTCGTGCAGACGTCCGCCGGTGAGTTCCGCCAGGGTGATGTCGCGGGCTATCATGATTTCTTCCGCCGCGGCGGGAATGCCCGCCAATCCCAGTTCGACGCTCACCAAGCCCTCGTGCATGACGCAGCCGTGAGTGAGCGACTTGTCTTCCGGATGGTTCATAATCGCCTTGTCGAACATGATGGAATACTCGAACGCCCGGCGCATGAGTTCTGCGTTGGAGACCGGCGCGCCGTCGTCTGAAAAGGCGACTGCTCCCGCTTCGGACAGCTGTCCCATTTCCGCCAGCGATTCGCCCGCCCGCCCCTGGCTGATGCACGCAACCGGGTAGACGTTGCAGTTGTCCGCCCGCTGCGCCTGATGGAGAATGAACTCGACAGAAGCGCGGGAGTCGATCGGCGGGTTGGTGTTGGGCATACAGGCGATCGACGTAAATCCGCCAGCAACCGCCGCTGCTGTGCCGGTGGCAATAGTTTCGTCTTCTTCAAATCCCGGTTCGCGAAGATGAACGTGCGGGTCAATCAGACCGGGAACGACCAGCTTGCCGGTCGCGTCGATAACCTTGTCTTCTCCGCGAGAATTGAGGTCGTAGCTGGTAACTCGACCGTTTTCAATTAAAACATTGGTAACTCTGTCGACGCCGTTGGCGGGGTCGATTACGCGTCCGTTTTTAATCAGTAAACTTGCCATGAGGGATTTTCAGATGTTAGGTCGTCAAAGCGCAGGCGAGAAACCCGCGCTCAAGTTCAAATTTCGTAATATCTATATTGTATCCCAAATTTTGATCTTTGCAAGGGCGGACGGGAAGATGATTTGAAGGCGAGCAAGGTGCAGAATACGATAATAACGAATTAATCAAACTACTTGGATAAATGAACGTTAAATAATCGAAATAACTCCTTCTTTAATAATATCATTTAATTTAGACAAATAAATTTTTATAAAAAATGCCTTGATTGTCTCTCAAAGTTGAAAATTGGAGTTATAATTAATATTTAAATATAGTATGAGAAAATGGAGATGTTTAGAAGATACAGGGAAACGAGGGAGTTTATTTCTGTGTTTAGCTCCATATTTCAAACCCTTTATAACGTTAGCGTTTAATAGCCATGTCAGAAAAGAAAAAAATAAGCGCCATAATTGGATCAGCAATTTCGCTGTTGGTTTTGGTTGTAATCGGCTGTATCGTGTATTTGCAATATCAAAAATCTCTGCAGAAGGTTGCATTGCCGGAACCGGATCAAGCAATCGTCCGCGTTTTTACCGTTGGGCAAACCAACGAATCGGATTTGCGAACGTTCCCGGGCTTTGCCAAAGAAGCGCGGCGGACAAAGGCGTCTTTCCGCATTCCGGGAGAGCTTTGCGAGTTGAACGCGACGCTTGGCGCCGCTGTCAATCAGGATGACGTTCTGGCGAAGCTGGATCCCCGCGATTTCGAGCTTGCTGTAGAGCGTCTGGAATACAGTCTGACGGAAGCCAATGCCGTCTATACCGCGATGAAAACCGGGGCGAGAGCGGAAGACGTGGCGTCGTTAAAGTCTCAGCTGGAAGCGGCGAAATCGTCTGAGGAAACCGCGAAAGTCCAGTTTGAAAGAATGGCGAACCTGCTTCAATCGCAGACGGCGTCTAAAGCCATGTACGATAAAGCCAAGATGGATTACGACGTCGCCAAAGCCGCCCGAGAGTCGCTGGAAAATCAGCTTGAAAAGGCGACAACCGGCGCTCGTCCTGAAGAAATTGAAGCGGCGGAAGCGAAGATTGCAGGAATCAAGACAAGTCTCAAAACGGCGAAAAACGCTTTGGCTGACACCGTTTTGAAAGCCCCCTTTGACGGCGTTATCGTTCAGAAGTTTGTTGAAAATCACGAGGTTATCGTTCCTGGTCAGGCGATTATTGAGCTGTCGGACTCACAGCAGATTGAGGTGTCCATCAGTATTCCGGAATCCATTTTGATTCGAGAGAAGGATTTCGATCAGAATCGTTTTGAGTGTTCCTTTGAAGCGTTCCCCGGCAAGACGTTCCCGGCGAAAATCAAGGAAATCGGTTCGTCGATTCAGCTGGGACGGCAGTCCTATCCAATGACGCTGACGGTCAGCTTGCCGGACAACGACGATCCGGATTTTGTACTCGTTCGCCCCAACATGGCGGCGACCGTTACGTTGGCGTTCAAGCGGGACAACCCGTATTTTGTAATTCCTCAAAGCAGCATGGTTGCGCCGCCGGCTGACAGCAAAGACGCCGACAAGGGCAATACGGCTCAAGTCATGCTTTACGACGCCAACACGTCTACGGTTACCGCTCAGACGATTACGATTCATCAGATTCGTCCGGAGGGCGTTGAAGTAGAATCCGGACTCAAGCCGGGAGACGTTATCGTCTCCGCCGGCGCGCGATTCCTGGAATCAGGACAAAAGGTTAAACTGGAATCGTCTGAAGCCAAATAATGGCTCTTCCGGTAAGTTGGCGCCTATTGTTATGAAACAGCTTTTAGCTCCTAGCTCCTAGCTTCCAGCTTTGTGATTTTTGATTCAAACTTTAACAATTAACGCTTAGAACTATTATTAACCAAGCTAATAGCTAGCAGCTAATAGCTAGCAACTAATAAATCATGCTTCCAAAATATGCGATAAATCACCAAAACGTAGTAGCGTTTTGCGTTGTGTTGATAATCCTGGGCGGGATATATTCCTATTTCTCTATGGGACGTCTGGAAGACCCGGAATTTGCGGTCAAGACGGCTGTTGTTGCGACAATGTATCCCGGCGCCAGCGCAGAACAGGTTCAAAACGAAGTTACAGACAAAATCGAGAGAATTGTTCAGCGTCTGCAGGGGTTGGATCATATTCGTTCCATTTCCAAGCCGGGACAGTCGATTGTTTTTGTAGACATCCAGTCAAACGTTCCGACAAATAAACTTCCGCAAATTTGGCAGAATTTACGCAACAAGCTATCCACCGCCAAACTGACGCTTCCCGCCGAGGCAATGGCTCCAATCGTCGTCGACGATTTCGGAGACGTCTACGGAATTGTAATTGCGTTGTCATCCAACGACTATCCCGCGTCAGAACTTCGTGACAAGGCTAAACAGCTGCAAAAAGAACTTCAGCTCGTCAATCAGGTTGGGCGAGTTGAACTGTGGGGCGATCAGAAAGAGATTATAGAAATCGAGGTTTCACGCGCCAAAATGGCTGAATTGGCTGTTCCGCCCGCCGCGCTGGTTTTAGCGCTGCAAAGTCAAAACGCAAAGATGTCCGCTGGAGAAATGGTCGTTGACGGCGAGACGATTCGTCTGGCTCCGCAGGGCGTTTTCGGGAGCGTCGAAGAAATTGAAGACCTGATTCTCCCGGATACGGTTTCCAATCAAGTGGAGAAACAAGCGGCTCAATTATTGAAAGATTCGGAACTGGCAGGACTGGCGCAAACGATTTCGACCAAGAATCAGGCTGGATCAAAACAGATTCGACTTCGGGACATTGCGACAGTCAAAAAGATTTACGAAGACCCGGCAGAAAAGATTCTCCGAGTCAACGGCGTTCCCTCTGTCGCGTTGGGAATTGCTCCCGTTCCTGGCGGCAACGTTATCGAGATGGGCGACGGCGTCCGAAAAAAGTCGAACGAAATTCTCAAAACGTTCCCGGTTGGATTTGAACTCCAGACAATTGCCTATCAGCCGGACAACGTTCGCATTTCAATTAACGCCTTCATGAAGAACCTTTATGAAGCGGTTATTATTGTAACGATTGTCGTTATGATCGCCATGGGCTGGCGCAGCGGTCTGCTCATTACCAGCTCGCTTTTGGTTGTAATTTTAGCGACCATGTGCGTCATTTATCCAATGGGCATGACGCTTCACCGCGTTTCTTTGGGCGCGTTTATTGTTGCCTTGGGAATTCTGGTCGACGACGCCGTTGTTGTCGGCGACTTGATTCTCGTCAGAATGCAGCAGGGCATGGATCGAAAAGAGGCGTGTATAGAAGGCGCAAGTCGAGTTGCTCATCAGCTTCTCGGAGCGACGATCGTTGGATTTATCGCGTTTCTTCCGGTTTATCTGTCACAGGACATGTCGGGCGAATATTGCTGCGACCTGTTTCTGGTCCTGACCATCTCGCTGATCATCAGCTGGCTGGTAGCGATGCTTCAAACGCCGGTTGTGTATTACAAATTTGTTAAACACGTAGCTCCGGCTGCTGGTGGATCGCCGCACGGCGGTCTGGTTTACCGCGGATACAGAGTGGCTCTGGAATGGTCGCTGCGTCACAAGATTATCGTCTTGTTGGGCGTTGGCATGCTATTGGCGCTGTCGGTAATTGAATTCCGACACGTTCAGCAGATTTTCTTCCCGCGCGCCGTTCGAACCCAGTTTATGGTTGACTACTGGCTTCCGGAAGGAACGTCTATCAATCAGACGTCTGAAGACGCGAGAAAGATTGAGGAGCATCTTAAATCACAGACAGGCGTTAAAAACGTCGCTGCGTTTATCGGTTCCGGTCCGCCGAGATTCTATCTGCCGTACGAACCGGAACTGCCGAACTCGTCCTACGCGCATTTTGTTGTAAATGTCAATACGCTCAAAGACGTTGACAATCTTTTAGAGCCAACGGGGGAATGGCTGCAAAAGGAATTCCCGCAGGCGTTTACTCGCGCTCAGAAGTATTGCCTTGGACCTACAACCAAGTTTGAGGTTGAAGTGCGGCTTCGCGGGCCAAATGAAAAGACGCTTCGTCAGTTGGCGTCGCAGGTGGAATCCATCATGCGAAAGAACCCGCATACTCATACGCCGCAGCCAAACTGGCGTCAGCCAACCCTGGCGTGGACTCCCAACTACTCTCAGCCTAAAGGCTCCAGAGCCGGCGTTTCCCGAACGGAAATGGGCGTTATGCTTCGCTGGGCGTCGTCTGGAATTCCAGTCGGTCAGTACGCCGAGGGCGATAACATCCTTCCGATTGTCGTTCGCGGAACGGAAGCGGAAAGAAACGACATCGCCAACCTCGACAGTCTCCCGATTTGGGGACGCGCCATGGAATCCGTTCCTCTGGGACAGATTACGACAAACAATCAGTACGTATGGGAAGAACGGCAGATTCATCGCCGCGACCGAGTTCCAACTCTGACCGTCGGCGTTGACCCGAAGGAAGTTCAATGGACTCAGCTTGTAAATGAACTCAAGCCGGAAATTGATAAAATCGAGTTGCCGGATGGCTATACGATTCAATGGGGCGGTCAGCTGGAGAAATCCAATAAAGCTCAGGCGGAAGTCCTCAAAAAAGAGCCGATTGCGTTGATAATCATGGCGATTATTGTCGTGGCGCTGTTTAACGGCATGCGTCAGCCGATTATTATTGCCATTACCTTCCCGCTGGCGATGATTGGCATTACGTTTGGATTGCTGGTCATGCATCAGGCGTTTGGTTTTATGGCTCTTGTCGGGGCGATGAGCCTGCTGGGCATGATGGTTCGCAACGGCGTCGTTTTAATGGACCAGATTGACGAAGAGCGGCGCAAAGGAATCGACACTTATCACGCGATTGTCGAAGCAGCTATCGAACGACTTCGACCTGTTACCGTCGCCGCCATGACGGTCATCGTCGGCATGATTCCGTTGCTGCAGGACACGCTCTTTTCATCCATGGCAACCGCAATCATGTTCGGTCTGATTACCGCCACGTTCCTGACGCTGTTCGTCGTTCCGGTATTCTATATGATCCTCTTCAGAGCCAAGATTCCGGCTGAGGAATAACGAAAAATCAAGGAGGGCGGCGACGAGAGTCGTCGCTCTTTCCAAATAATGTGCGCTCAAGCATTTCTTTTAACAATAGACAAAATGAGCAACTGAACAGCGTCCTGAAATGACGTCCCTGTCGGGACTTTAGCGGACTAACGTCCGCTGTCGCTATTGCGACATATTATTCCAGCGTGTTTGCAGATGCATCTTCCCTTCAGAAAAATCTATTGAGCGCCGAAAATTTGCATGCGTTTCGCGTCTTTTAATAGAAAATCCCGCTGCCGTTAAATAAACAGCTGCGGGATTTATGGTTTTGATAGGAACTGAGGAATTGGCGTAAACCGCAGTTCCTCAGCCCAGGCGAACTTTTTTATTCTTCAACTTTCGTCCAGTCTTTGACGACTTTTTCGCCCGATTCCAGACCGTCGATAATTTCAACGGACTTCTCGGTTGTGTAGCCCGTCTTGACGGCGCGTTTAACCGTCTTGTCGCCATTGAGAACGTAGACGAATCGATCGGTCGTGTACCCTTCGCGTCCTAAAGCGGATTGAGGAATCGTAATCGCTTTGGATTTGTCTTTGAGAACCAGCTTAACTTTGCCTTTCATGCCAGGCAGAAGTTTGACGGTATTGGGAATATCGCCGTTAATCTTGACTATTCCCTGATATTCGCCTTCCGCGACGGGGTATTCGGTATACGATTTGAGCGTAACCATCAATTCGTTGTTCGGATAGGCGCTGAGAGTAAACCAGCCCTTGAACCCAATGTCCATGGAACTCCAGAGTTTTTCTGGAATGGTAATTGACGCTTCTGACGTTCCGGAAACGATAACGGCAACGGTTTTCTTCAGCGGGACAAGTCCTTCCGGCTTGAGAAGAACTCTGTTAATGTCAAAACCAACGTACTTGTTGTTTTCAAAAGAGCCATAGAGGAAAATTCCGTCTGCTGGAGCGCGGCATTCGAGCAAGGCTCGCTGCTTTTCCATTTTTGCCAACTTGGCTTTTGCTCGTTCAAAGGTTACTTTCTCACCTTCGAATTCCAGTTCCGCTTCTTTGATTTCCAGCGGGGCAACTTTCAAAGCGGCTTCCCAGAGAGAGAGCAAGCGTTCGTACTTCTGCTTGTTGTCCTGTTCGCTTTGAGGAAGTTCAACAGCTTTGGTGCGGTTATATTTTTCGACGGCAATTTTATAGTTAAACTCAGCAATTTCCAGTTCGAGCTTCTGGCGTTTGAGAAGGAATTCTTCTTCGTGTTCAACCAGATCGTCCGCTTCAAACATCTTTTTGAGCTGATTGAATTCTTCGCGCTGAGCGTCCAGACGCGCTTTGGTTAATTGAGCGCTCAGTTCAATTGACTCCAGCTTGGTAGGCCATTCGACTTCCCAGAAGTGTTTCCAGGTGTCTTTATTGCGTTCGATACCCTGTTTAACCTGAAGCAGATCAAGCTCGTTATTCTTGCGAGCGGCTTCAATGGCGGCTTCCGCCTTTTGGAACGTGATTTCCAGACCTTTAACGCTGCGGCGCAAATCCGCCAGCGCGTTGTCGTACGCTTCCAGATCCAATTCGATAAGTCTTTCACCCTTCAACACTTTCGAACCATGAGGTTTAACGCTCAGAACTCGGAACGAATTGCTCCACTCTGTAACGTTCAATGAAATAGGGGTGACTTCTTCAGGAATAATGCAGGCGCTGAAATCTTCAACAACCTTCAGTTTTGAGGCTTTGATTTCAATGGTTTCGTATTTGGATTTTGGTTCTTCCTTTTTGGTTTCTTCCTTTTTAGGCTCGTCTTTCTTGACTTCTTCCTTTTTCGGTTCGTCCTTCTTGACTTCGTCCTTCTTTGGTTCTTCCTTTTGGGGTTCGTCTTTCTTGACTTCTTCCTTCTTCGGTTCGTCCTTCTTGGCTTCCTCGTCTTTCTTGACCTCGTCCTTCTTAACTTCTTCGTCCTTCTTAACTTCCTCGTCCTTCTTGGCTTCGTCAGTTGTGATTACGTCCGTATAATTGGCGCTAATCCATTCGAACGGAAGAGAATTAGTAATAACGTATCGATTTCCAGCTTCCTCCAAATAATTCGAGAGCGCGGCGCTGTCGCTTGAACCCGCAAACGAGGTCAAGCATAACAAAGCTGTGGTTAACAAACTCATCACATTACCCCTTTCAAATCGTTAAAATCGTTGAAATCTTATTAAACGCATTATTGTCCCTAATCAGTGCGTTTTATCCATTTGATATTTCTACTATAGCTTATTAAATTTAAAAGTAAAGGGTTTTTATTAAAAAAATAAAAAAAAGTTTTTATAATTTATGAATTGATTGTATGACTTAAGAGGGTTATGAGGGCGCATATTTTTACTATTTTAACAGAATAATTGATATTTGTCAGATGTTTCAGTTACAAATCTGGGCAGCAAGAGAAATTGCGGCGGTTTCGATACGGAGAATTCGAGAGCCAAGAGACAGATGTTCAAACCCGGAATCAACGGCTGAGGCGCATTCTTCGTCTGTAAATCCCCCTTCTGGACCGATGGCGACCAAGACGTCGCCGTTCTCTCCGACCTTCGTCAGAGCGTCCTGAACTGAGATTCCACCGGGGTGAGCGATGAGTTTTAGACAATCTTTTCTGACATTTTCTGCTTGAGAAGGTTCTTTAATAAGTTGTTGCTGTGAGATTGCGCCATTGACGAGCTTCTCTCGCAACTCGCAACTCGCAACTCGCAACTTATCAGCCTGATTTAAGAACTCCGACCATTTCATCGGGTCAAGAATTTTCATGAGAGTATTGCGGCGGCATTGTTTGGACGCTTCAATGACTTGCCGTTCCAGCCGCTGGACAACCTGCTTTTCCGCCTTGGCGACAGAACGTTCCACGTCTAGGGGGAGAATTTGGGCGACACCCAGCTCAACGCATTTTTCGATGAGCCATTTCTGTCGGTCGCCCTTCGGCAGAGCAATCGCGATTGTCAAACGTCGTTTGGATTCCCGGTTGACTTCCGCGACGGATTCAATCTCAACCTCAATCGTCTTTTTTGATGCAGAATAGACGCGCGCCTGTGCTTCCCGCCCTGCTCCGTCAAACAATACAAGACTGTCGCCCACTTGAAGTCGGAGAACCGATCCCGCATGATGCGCCTCTTCCGGAGGCAGGGCGATTATTCCAGTATCGGGCAGATCAGGGCAATAACAGCGGTGCATAGTAGGGAGTAGGGAGTAGGGAGTAGGGAGTAGGGAATAGGGAGAAGAGAATTATATTCGCCGAAGTCGAAGTACTATTCCCTATTCCCCATTCCCTATTTCCCAATATTAGTGGTGGCAGCCGGCGCAGCCAGCGTTGGCGGGAAAGACCGGGTTTTCAACGAGGAAGCCGCGTCCCATGGCGTTGTCGAGGAAGTTGATAGAGCTTCCGTCGAGGAACTGGGCGAATTTCTTCGCAGTAATAACGTTAACGCCGTTTTGAGGGTAAATGGCGTCGACGGTTTTGTCGTATTTTTCGTCGAAAGCCAGACCGTAGTTCATGCCGCTGCAGCCGCCGCTTCTGATAACGACGCGCAGATACGTCTTGTCGGCGTCCAGTTCCTGGCTTTCCATAACGTTGAGCACTTCAGCAGCAGCAACGGAAGTAAGTTCGATTGACATCTTAGGGAATAGGGAGTAGGAAATAGGGAGTGGGAAAGTGCATAGTGCATAGTGCGTAGTGCATAGGGAGCGGCGCTTTGCGTCCTAAGTACTAGGTACTATGCACTAAGTACTACTTATTAAACAACGCTTTAAGGGAAATGCTCGACCAGGATTCAAACAGATCGAGGTCTTGCATGAGTTCTTCAACCGGTACGAACCCGCTTCGCAGCAGGTCAGTTTCTTTGGCGGCAACGTCCGGCGTTTCGACGTCTAAAATATGGACGACGCCCAAGTGGACTTTGCCGACTTCCGTCAGGTCGTCGTTAATCAGTCCAACGCACGTTGACTTGTACGGCGTTGACATTTCGACTTCTTCCGACAGCTCGCGGAGCATGCCCAAATGGTAGGCTTCCCAGCCTTTGGAGTTGGCGGAACCGCCTTGCGACTGGACGTCTTCGGTGGAAATATGCCCGCCGACGCCGACAGAGTGCTTTTCGTGCAGACGTCCTTCGCCCATGCCTTTGCCGCGAACGTAACGGAACAGCTTTTGCGTTCCGTCCGGTTCGGTGTATCGGATAATCATGTACGGGATGAGCTGCTTATAGGACGGATCGCCTTCCATGTCGGCGCGGCGGCGGAAGGAAACGTTCTCTTCTGTCAGCAGACCGCGAATGAATTCTTCTTTGAGCAGGGAAAATCCCTGAAAATAACCGGCGTCGTGAAACGCCTTGGTCGGAATAACGAGGATGTCTTCTTCTTTCATGCTTTTAGGGAATGGGGAATAGGGAGTAGGGAATAGGGAGTATTGATACGAGCGTTTCTCGCAACTCGCCACTCGCAACTCGCAACTAAATAATTACCATACAGTCGCCGTAGGAATAAAAACGGTATTTATTTTCAATCGCCTGTCGATAGGCTTCTTTTATCAGGTCGTAACCGCCGAACGCGCTTATCATAACCAGCAGCGTCGATTTTGGCAAATGGAAGTTTGTCAAAATGGCGTCTACAGCTTTGAACTCGTATGGCGGTTTGATAAACAGGTTTGTTTGTTTGGCAATGGGGAGGATTTCTCCGGACTGTCCCGCAGATTCCAGCGTCCGAACGGATGTTGTGCCGATTGCAAACAGCCGTCCGCCGGCGCTCCGCTTCTGATTGAGCAGCTCTGCGGTGGCAGCATCTATTTGAGCGTACTCGCAGTGCATTTCGTGTTCCGACAGCTTTGTAACGCTGATCGGTTTGAACGTTCCGATTCCAACGTGGAGCGTAACGTATTCTATATCGACGCCTTTTTGTCGAATCTTTTCCAAGGTTTCCTCGGAAAAGTGAAGCCCCGCCGTGGGAGCGGCAACCGCCCCGGGAACCTGAGCAAATACAGTCTGATAGTTGTTTATGTCGGATTCGTCCATCTGCCCGTTGCGAATGTACGGCGGAATGGGAACGCGCCCTACTCTATCGAGAATCGTCAGATAATTTTCGTCCGATTCCGGAACGACTGTCCAGGAACCGTCCGGCGCCTTGGTTTCAAAGCGGAGAACGACGTCGTCGCGCCCGTTGACGTCTTGCAGCTGAACCCGTTCTCCCGGCAGGAGTTTGCCGCGAGTGGAGCCAATCAGCCGCCAGGGAACGACAGACGATTCTGGAGACGGCGCCAGTTCCAAAAACAGCCCTTCCCAATGCCCGCCGGTTTGAACTCGAAAGCCAATCAGCCGGGCGGGAACGACCTTTGTGTTATTGAGTACAACGACGTCCGCCGGCGTAAGCAGGTCAATAAAATCGCCGACCTGACGATGGGCGATCTCGCCGGTTTGACGGTTGACAACCATCATTTTCGCGGCGTCGCGGTCAGCCAATGGCTGCTGAGCGATCAGCTCTTTCGGCAGGTCATAGTCATAATAATTGACGTCGTCTGACGTAATACTCAATTCGGGAATCCTCCTTTTAAATTATTCCCCGAATTATACCTTTTTACAGATATTTTTCAACCCCCGGCAGGAAATAAAGGACCTGAACTGAGGGCGCTTTACGTCAAGCGTACAGCGCTATTTGGCATAATGCGGGCTGTTCCCTGGACCTTGTCCGACAACGCGGCCGAGCGACTGGATTCTCGCTTTAAGAATCGCGTCGAATCGTTCCGCTTCTTCTGCGGTGTTGCTTTTAGCCGGGTAGATTTCGTAAAGACGTCTGTACTTTCCCGGCGTCAGGTTGGGCATGATAACGTTCGCTCCGCAGCACAGACCGTCTTCGTGTCCGTGGGTTTTATCCAGAGCCGCCAGAGCCGTTGTGCTGGGAATGTTGGCTTTGGGACACAGTAGCCGGCACAAAGCCAGCGTTCGGAGAACGTTCTGCTTTGTCGGCGGGACGAGTTCGTTTTCCGGCAGCTGTCCGAGAGCGGTTTGCGGGTGCGGCAGGTACGGTCCGATGCCGATCATGTCCGGCTGAAGGGTTCGGATCGTTTCCAGATCGTTGCGCCAGTCGTCAGGCGTCTGCCCCGGCGCGCCGATAAGAAACCCAGTTCCGATTTCGTATCCCAGGTCGCGAAGTTCGTACAGAAAGTTCAATCGTCGTTTTTGCCCGTCCGGGTCGTGGGGATGCCATTGAGCAAAGAGCTTTTCAGACGATGTTTCAAAACGAATCAGACATCGATTCGCGCCGGCGTCGCGCCAGCGCTTGTATTCCGCCGTCGTCCGCTGTCCCAGAGAAAGCGTAACAGCCAGCGGAGCGCCCCACGGCGTCGGCAGAGATTTAATCCATTCCACCTGTCGAGCGATAAAGTCCTCGGTCAGTCCCAGGTCTTCACCCGCCTGAAAAACAATCGTGCCGTATCCAAACTGAATCGCCAAAGGAACGGACTGCCGAACGTCTTCTTCCGTCATGCGATACCGCGTTACAGATTTGTTATCTGCGTTGATTCCGCAGTACCCGCACCGACAGCGGCAGAAGTTGGACAGTTCAATCAAACCGCGCAAATGAACCGCGTCTCCGACGTTCTCATGCCGAACGCGGTCCGCGGCGGCTATAAGGGTTTGAAAATCGCTTTCTAACGACAGTTGTATATCAAATTGTGACGTCATGGTTTTTAGTTACGTTTTCGCAGGTCAGTCAGCACACGGATTTTACGGATTAGACGGATTTTCGCCGATTGGTTTCCAAAAAACTTTATATTCTCCCCTTACTAAAGTTTTTTGGAAAGGGGAGTTTGAGGGGAAGAACCTTTTTTTCAAAAAAGGTTTTCCCCTCTTGATTAACTTGAAAAAACTTCCCTAAAAGGGAGCCAGCTTGCTGGCGACCGAAAGTTTTTTCAAGGCGGGCGTCTTCGCCCGCGAACCGGGCTAAACATATATAACTTATTAATCAAAGCGACCAACGGGAGCGATTCTTGGCAAACGCGCGGCAGCGCGGACTGGGAGCGGCGCCTCGCCGTCCGGGGGCTTACGCACCCCGGCTCGCCTTAATTATAGTAGACGCTGCATTCCGGGAGTGCGTTGAGGAATTGTCGGCCGTAGCGTTTCGTTTCGATGCGGGGGTCTAAAATAACGACTTGTCCGGTGTCGCGTTGAGAGCGAATGAGCCGACCGAATCCCTGTTTGAATTTGATAATCGCTTCTGGAATCTGGTATTCGAAGAAGGGCTTTCCGCCGCGCTGTTCAATCGATTCCATTCTCGCTTCAATCAGCGGACGGTCCGGAACCTGGAACGGGAGCTTTGTAATAATTACGTTTTGCAGAGCCTCGCCGGGAACGTCAACGCCCTGCCAGAAACTGTCCGCGCCAAAGAGAACGGAATTCGGCGTCGTCTTGAACCCGTTTACCATGTCCGAACGCTGCATGCCTTCCCCCTGCTGAAAGAGCGTCATGGAATGGTCGATCAGCCAGCCGCGCAAGGCGTCCGCGCAGCGGCGAAGCAGCCCGTAACTGGTAAACAGAACGAACGCCGACCCCTGCGTCTGTTCCAGATAATAAGCTATTTTGTCTGGAAGCATGGACTCAAAGCGGTCTTTTTCCAGCGACGGGTCTGGCATATGTGACGCAATTATCAATTTCACCTGTTTTTTAAAGTCGAACGGACTTCCTAAAATCAGCGATTGGGCGCGAGTGAGACCGATGCGGGACTGGAAGTGATGGAGCGCAGGGTGGTTAGTGGTAAGTGGTAAGTGGTTAGTAAGAGTTGCGCTTGCGTCTTTAGCGCTTACTACTGAAGACTTACCACTCGTACTAAGCGTCGCGCTGGTTAAAATAACGGACGGCGTTTTCTGGAACAGTTCTTTGTCGAGCGTAGCGCCAACGTCAATCGGGGCGGCGACGAGTTCAAAATATCGTCCGCGCTGAGTCGTGTGGTTATCGATCCAGAACACGGACGGGGTGTCCATGCTTTGCTTGTTCCATGAACTGACTGTAGCAGCCAGAGCCTCCATTTTCTGGTGAGCGGAGACGAGTTCCTGTCCCATGTCCATCGTCGGGGCGATTCCAACCGCCGAGGTCAGCTGAATGGAAAGCGACATCAGCGCGTCTGACAAGCCGTGGGGAAACTGGTTCGGCTCGCGAATTCTCCCGTTGCTTTTGGGACGTTCGTCAAGCCAATTCTCGATTGCCAGGAAGAATCGTTTGCATTCCGCCCGGCAGTTTTGAACCAACGGATGTAACGATTTGAACACTGTTGGCGCCAGAATGCCTTTGCGTCCGTTTTCGTTGAGAAGCCGCCCCAGCATGTACATAATTCCAGCATTGGAAACGGACAGACCCAGATGTTCGCCGGCAACGTCCTCAATCGTATGGGCTTCGTCAAAGATAACGGTTGTGTACTTCGGCAGCAGCTGACCGTCTTCCATTCTGACGGACAGGTCGCTGAAAAACAAAGCGTGGTTGACGATTAAAATATCGGCGTTGAACACGCGGCGGCGCGCTTTTTGATAGAAGCAGTCTTTGTTGTACTGGCAGTTCTTGCCCAGACAGTTGCCCTGTTCGCAGCAGATTTCTTCCCAAACCGTTCTGGCGGGAACGGGGTTGAGCCCCTGTTTGGAACCGTCGCCAGTCTTTTGCGCCCACTGATAAACCCTGTCCGTTTCGAGAATTTCGTCTGACGTGGAAAAGAGCGAATTCGCCTGCTGCATCGCGTTGGCAAGACGTCGTTTGCAAACGTAATTCGATCGTCCTTTAACCAGAACGACGGAGAATTCGTCTGGAAAAACGCTCTGTAAAAACGGGATGTCTTTCTGAATGAGCTGTTCCTGTAAATGAATTGTATGCGTCGCTACGACCACCCGCAATCGGTCGTCGTCCGTCGGCATGTCTTCGAACAAGCCCCGTTTTTCGCGGTTGTCCATAATCTTGAGCATAGCCGGGACAAGATATGCAAAGCTCTTGCCGACGCCCGTTCCCGCCTCAACCATCAGATGATGATTTTTGTCCATAGCGTCATATACCGCCTGAGCCATCTCCAATTGCATGGGACGGGGTTCGTAATTCGTCAGACGTCGAGCAACGGAACCCGCTGCTCCTAAGATGTCCAGAACGTTAAGAGGCATATTACTTATTCAATACAAAGAACAAAATAACGCCGATGACGACCACGGCAACAGCGCAAACGACGCCAATAATAATTGTCGTTTTTGAAGACGCCTGGCGCTTTGGACGCTTGACAGGGCGTTGTTTCTTGTCGCCCGGTTTTGTACTGATCGGCTTGACCGTTCCCGATTTTGAAATTCCAGACTTGGAAGCGGAGATTTCCTGTCTGCTTTCTGAGGCGGCAGGTCTGGGAGCGGGTTTGGGCGCGGCGTTGACTTGCGGCGCTTTGTTGACCGGAACTTTATTAACTGGCGCTTTGACGGGCTGTTGAGGTTTAGGCGCGGCTTTTTGTCCAACGGCAGTTTGAGCGGACGCCAGCTTTTCCTGTTGGCTTGATGCAGCTTTTCCTGTACCGGATTTTTCAGCCGCCCCTGCAGACGCGGCGGGAGTTGTTCTAACAGAAATAGGCGTCGGTTCCGGATGTCCGTTGACAAAGTTTTGAGCCGGCTTTTGAGCGGGTTTCGGAGTCGGCTTGGCGGGTTCTGAAACAGTCGAAGGTTTGTTCTCCTGCGCTTGCGCCGTCTTGTTCAAAAATGCTGCGAAATCGTTCTTTTTGTTGTCGCTGGGTTCTTCGATAGCGTCTGCCATGGCAACCAGCGCCGACAAAGCAGACGACTTTGTTGACGACGAAGACGCGCTGGGGTCTAATTCGTCTGAAACAACGTCTGAATCCTCCGGCGACTGCTTGCCGAGTTTGCGACCGGATCCCGGCTTGGGCTTTTTCCCCGGCGTAAAGAACCCGGCAAAAATTCCCGCTTTCTTTTTATTGCTGGACGAAGAACCGCCCTTCTTTTTATCTCCCAAATGCCCGACAGGACTTTTGCTGCTGGAGCCGGAAGCGCCGCTTCCGAAACCGAAATCCAGATTGACGACGGAATCTCCAGAACTGGAACTGGCAGACGCGTCTGAAGGGCTTTCAATAGAACGCTGTAACTCGTCCAACCGATTGCGCGCTCGGACGATGTTGTCCATGGATTCGTTATTGGGCAAATACCCGTGAACTAAAAGCCAATCCGTCAGGTTTCCCTGAACTTCAACCATGCTCTGCTGACGCTGTTCCGGCTTTTTCATCATCATCTTTTTACAGATGGCGACTAAATCCGCCGGACAGTCTGGGCGGTCAACGGTGATCTCTGGCGGATTCTTTTGCTGATGAGCCAAAATTCTTTGCGGCAACGTTCCTTCGGTAAAGGGCGGATGACCGGTCAAAAGGAAATACAGCGTACAGCCGAGGGAGTAAATGTCCGCGCGAGCGTCTACCGTGTGCGAGTTGCGTGCCTGTTCCGGGGCAAGATAGTCTGCCGTTCCCAAAACGTTTTCGTCGTACGCCAAAGTCAAACTGGCGCGGTCGGATTCGGAAAACAGAGCCAGGCCCATGTCAAGGATTTTAACCGTTCCGTTGGGATCGACCAGCAGGTTGGCGGGCTTCATGTCACGGTGAATCAACCCGCGTTCGTGAGCGTGCGCCAGACCGCAAGCCGCCTGACAGATATAGTCTGCCGCAACAGCGTAGTCTAACGGACCGTCGGCTTTTACAAGCCCGTTGAGGTCTTTGCCGTCAACGTATTCCATAACGAAATAATAAATACCGTTTTCGTTATCGATGTCGTACGCTGTTACAATATTGGGATGGTTTAGCGAAGCCGCCGCCTGCGCTTCCTGCATGAAACGCTGCAGATAGCTGGTGTCGGAACTGACTCGGCTGCGAGGCAAAATCTTGATGGCAACCTGTCGCCCCATCATGGTGTGTTCGCCCAGATAGACGCTGCTCATTCCGCCTGCGCCGACGTGTTTAAGAAGTTTGTACGACCCCAGGAAAAAGCCTTTGTACTTCCCTGAAAGCAGATTTTCCATGTGCCAGGGCGTAATAGCTTCCTTGTCTACAAGAAACTGCAGAAACGCATCGACGTCCGTCTTAACAGAGTCGTCTGCGGTTTGCTGCCATTCCTGCTTGAGCGATTCCCATTGATCGTCTTCGATCAACTTTGTACGCGGGAAGTTTTCAATCAGCTGTTCCCAAGTCGGTTTTGCCATCCGAGTCGGTTTCCTAAATTAGTATATTGTAAACCTCCGACCGAATGCGTTTGCCCGCGCATTGGTCAGAGACGAAATTATTACAGCGAGAAATTAGTCTACAGGATTTCCCTATTACACTAACTCTAACTTAATATTATAGTATTTATTTAGTCTTTTACTAGTATTTCCCATCAAAAACCAATACATTTTTTAAAAAATTTATTCAAAATAATAAACCGTTGCGGAAAAACAGGTTTTTAGGGGGAATAATAACAGAGCGTGCTGAAATAAATACGCCCGTTTTTGCAGTTAGAAGTGGGGAGGAATTAGTGCCTAGCGCTTAGTACTTAGCGCCTAGGACGCAAGCGCTCATCTAACTATGCACTACGCACTATGCACTATGCACTACGCAATTAATGCAGCCCCGGGAGGAAGAAAAACGCGACGTGGAGGTAAATGACAAGTCCCATGACGTCGATAATTCCAGCGACGAACGGGTTGCTCATCAAAGCCGGGTCAAGCCCGATTTTTGAGAAGAACAGCGGCAGCATCGCCCCAATTACCGAGCCGCATAGAACAACAAGTATCAACGTAGTTGGTAAAATTACGCAGACCTGATACCACGGTACGCCTGGATTCACTGATGAATACCCGAGAGAATAGACGATTCCAACAAGCCCCAGGATGCAGCCCAAAGACAAGCCGATAAGGATTTCTCGCCGCAGAACTTTCAAAACGTCGTAGGGGTGAATTGACCCGTTGGTTAATGAAGTAATTACCAGCGTCGCGGACTGGTTTCCGGAGTTGCCGCCGGCGGAAACGATCATCGGCACGAAAATGACAAGCCAGATGCATTTCGACAGCTGCTCGTCATAGCTGTTGAGAGTAAACGCCGTTAAGAACGCCCCGATAAACAGAATCACCAGCCACATGCCGCGCTTCCAGACGATTGTGTGAATTGGCGAGTCCAGATAGTCATCTTCAAGAGGACTAACACCGGCTGCGATCTGAGCGTCTTCTTCCGCTTCGTCAAGAACGACGTCCATGACGTCGTCGTGAGTGATAATCCCGATTAGATGGTATTCGTCGTCGACCACCGGCAGAGCCAGCACGTCGTACTTGGCAACAAGCATTGACGCCTCTTCCCGGTCTTCGGTCGGCTTGATGGTGATGAGGTTTCGCTCCATGATGTCGGACACCTTGATGTCCGGCTTGCCCAGCGAACAGATCAGTTCCCGGAACGTGAGCAGCCCGCGAAGATGGTCTTCCTCGTCAACGACGTACAAGTAGTAAATCGTTTCCATTTCCTCCGCCTGCTTTTTGGCGGCTTCGACCGCCTCGCGGGGAGTTAGGTTTTCCGTGATCTTCGCCACGGCTGTGGTCATGATAGCGCCGACGGTGTTTTCGTCGTACTGCGACAGCCGCTGAATATCATGCCGATCCTCCTCCGGAGTCATCTGCATGATTCGTTCGCTTATTTCGTCCGGCAGTTCGTTGAGAAGGTCGACGCGGTCGTCAGGAGGCAGGAACGCGATGAACTCGCCTGCTTCTTTCGGATCGCCCGTTTCGAACATCTCCACCTGCTTTTCCCACGGTAGATACAGGAAGATGTCGACGCGGTCGGACATGTCCGCGCAGCGAAGAACGTCCCAGCATTCCTTGGCTGTAAGCCCTTCCATAAACTCCGCCGTTTGGTACGGGTGATGCAGAGCCTCGCAGAATTCTTTAAGACCCTGTGTGTCGTTGTTCGCCAACATTTCACGAAGTTCAGGAAGATACAGCGTATTGATCATGGGCGTCATGGGAGGTGGATGGGGCTAAGGGATAGGGTGAGTTGCGAGTTGCGAGAAATTTTTGTGTGGCGCTTGCGTTTCTCGCCACTCGCTACTCGTTACTCGCAACTTAATCTATTTTATCAAAAATGAGAATTTTGACAAGGAGCGGATTTAGGCAGTAGGCTGTAGGCAATAGTTTTTGAGGCGCTTGCGTTCCTACTGCCTATTGCCTCTTGCCTGTTGCCTCAATTTCCCAAAATCATTTGAATGAAATTGACAAATTCTTGCCTAACCCCTGCGCTACTCTTTTGAGAAATTGCAGCGAGGGATTGCTTGCTCCGCTTTCCAACCGGGCAATATTGCTTTGCTTTGTTCCAATGCGTTGAGCCAGTTCCTTTTGAGTCAGCTTTTGTTCAATGCGAGCTTCAATGATCTGACGAACCAGCTGATATTCAGGTTCAAACTGATCGTACTGTTCAACAAATTCCGGATCGTTCAAAAGTTTTTCTCGATATTGTTCAAATGTTTTGGTCATGATTGTCTCATAAATCCTCTCGTCCTTATATGAAACATTATATATCACATACGATATTTTTCCAAGATTGTTCAAGAAATTTTTTTGAAATCCCCGTTCTCGCCCTTGTTTTCCCCTTGCCCTATTGTAAATAATCTAATTCTAATTATAATTATTGTTAAATTGACCTTGGAGTCAATTTTTTGTGAATTATATATAAGATAGAAAGATCAATGACGCTCCGAAAAGCCGTTTTCTCCTTTTTCGTTCTGATTCTGGCATGTTTCGCAGCCGTGTGCTTTGCGGATGGTTCTGATTTGAATAAGCGTGCCCAAGAAGCGGAAAAATGCTTTGGGAAAGTCTGTGTTGAACGGTTTGAGGAGATGTTTCAAACCGGGAATTTTGATTTTACTTTCCAAACCAAAGGACAGAATATTCTGCATTACGCCGCGTTTATGGGCGACATTGAGCGCGTTAAAACGCTTGTCGAGAACGGCGCGGACGTCAACATAATCAGCGGCGAAGGGTATACCGTTGCGCATTACGCCGCTCAGAGCGGGAATCTGGATCTGGTTGTGTGGCTGACGGAACACGGCGTCAATATCTGGCGAGGGCATAACGTTCGAGCGATAATCCATTACGCCGCCCGAAGCGGGAATCTGGAACTGGTTCAATGGCTGGTCAAGCAGGGCGCGAACGTCAATAGAAAATCCCGGCGGCGTGATTTAAGCGTTATGCACTACGCCGCCCGAAGCGGGAATTTGGAACTCGTTCAATGGCTGGTCAGTCAAGGCGCCAGCGTCAACGTTCAAAATCAGGATGGCGTTTCCGTACTGCATTACGCAGCTCAAAGCGGGAATCTGGAACTGGTGCAGTGGATAGTCGATCAAGACGTGGATGTGGACGCGTTGTCAAGAGGCAACAAGTCGTTGATTCATACCGCTGCAAGGAGCGGGAGCTTGCCTTTGGTCAAGTGGCTTGTCGAACAGGGTTTGGACGTCAACGACCGAACCGATGGCGGTTATACGGTCATACAGTACGCAGCTCAAAGCGGGAATCTGGAACTGGTTCAATGGCTTGCAACACAGGGAGTAAGCATTCAGAAAAAAGACAGCGATCATTACAGTCTTTTGTATTACGCCATTGACGGCGGTTCCTGCGAGATGGTTCAATGGCTGGTGAAAAACGGCTTGAATCCCAATGAGTTTTTGCAAGTTAAACAGACGCCGTTATGCTATGCCGCAAAGCTGGGAAAGACGTCTGTGGTTCAATGTCTGATTGAACTTGGGGCTGAAATTAACGAAGTCGCTTTAGAAGACGCAGAGATTTTGCGCGCCGCTGCCAAAAGCGGGAATTGGGAACTGGTTCAATGGCTTGCATCACAGGGGCTTGACGTTAAAGGACGCTGTCAGGACATGTTGCCGATAGCCATTCAATACCGAAGTCTGAAACTGGTTGAGCTCCTTGTTTCTCTGGGCGCTGACGTCAATAAACCGGATGACGAGGATAAAACGCCGATATCTATCGCGATAGATGAGGGCGATTTAGAAATGGTTCGTTTCCTTGTTGAACATGGCGCAAAGTTAGAAAATAGAAAAGTCGACAGCTTTTTTGGCAGACATAATTCTTTGTATCTGGCTCTTCACAGCAAAAGGTTCGCCATAGCGAAATATCTGCTTAAACATGACGCTGTATACAAACTGAACAATCAACATTATACGTTTCTGTCGAGCATTGCCCTCACAGGCGACCTGGAACTGGTTCAGCTTTTATTTAAGCGTCTGTCGGACGATGAGCTGAATGAAGTTAAAAGCGATACAATTATGTATTCCGCCGTTCAAAGCGGGAATTTGGAGTTGGTTCAATGGTTGGTCAAACAGGGGTTAAACGTCAATGCAACAGGCTTTGAAGATCAATCGCTTTTGTTTCCCGCTGCCAGAACCGGAAATCTGGAACTGGTTCAGTGGCTCGTCAGGAAAGGATTGGATATAAAACTAAAAGACAATAGCGGCGAAACGGTTTTGTTCCCCGCTGTCGAAAGCGGCAATCTGCGGCTGGTTCAATGGCTTGTCAATCAGGGGTTAGATGTTCATGCTAAGCAAAACGATGGTTTTACCGTGTTGCATCAAGCCGCGCTGGGCGATAACTGGATTCTGTTTCAATGGCTCATTAAACAGGGTCTGGATATCAACGAAAAAACAAACGATGGCAAAACCGCTTTGGAAATGGCGGTTCAGTTTGCGTTAAACGACGATATCTTTGACGACGAGGAAATTTTTCAGTGGCTTATCGATAAAGGGCTGGACGTCAATTTAATCGGAGACGAGGACTCGAATTTCGAACCTATTTTGCATGAATTTATTTCGCGCGGGGATTTGGTAAAAATTAAAACGCTTCTGGAACATGGAGCGGACGTTAATGACGATTGGTTCCGTTTCCCGTTGTTTCACGCAATTGAGTTAAACGAATACGAAGCCGTGGTTCTTCTTGTTGAACATGGAGCAGACGTCAACGTTCAAGATTCTGATGGAGAAACCGCGTTGATGACGGCTGTTAGAAAGGAAAATAAAAAATTGATTCGGTTTCTTGTAGAACATGGAGCGGACGTCAATTTAAAAAATAACACTTTGGGAAACTTTGGAAATCCTTTGACAATTGCTGTTGGGTATGACAACTTAAAAATCGTTCGTTATCTTGTAGAACA
>JAFZAL010000103.1 GCA_017557195.1 Thermoguttaceae bacterium
GCGAGTCGGTTTCGCTCCGGCGTCGCGAAGCGAGTCGTACCAGCTGCCGCCGCAGACGACCGCTTTGCCGTCCTCTGTATTAGACGCTGTCCATTCGGCGACGTTGCCCAGCATGTCGTAAAAGCCAAACGGGTTGGGCAGGTACGAGCCGACTGGCGCGCTGACGCGGGAATGGTCGTTGACGCGAACGTCGGCAATGCGCCACGCCGGAAGCGTATTCACTCTATCCGTCCAGGAAAGCGGGTTGATGTCCGCGTTCGATTTGTCCGACAGATTTTCCAGGCGGCTGTAGTCGGCGTTCGCGCCAAACCAGACGGGAACGTCCGCCGTCGCCAGCCCCGCCGCCGCGGCTCGAGTCCATTGTTCCTGCGTCGGGAGAGAAACCTGTTTGCTGGTTTTCTTCGCCAGCCAATCGCAAAACGCCTGCGCGTCCTGACGGGTTACACGAACGACGGGCTGACGCGGACGGTTGAGCGCGTGCCACGCTTCCCCCGGGCTGAAATGGATAAAGTCCGCGTACTCGACGCCGCTGTCGTGCGACGGATTAAACGCGCTGTACTGCTCGTTTGTTACTTCGAATATTCCCATATAATAGTCCGTTCCAGGAACGCGGCGGCAGGTCATTGTAACGCCCGGAGCGAGTTCCAAAACCAGATCGCCGTCTTGCGGTTTATCGTCGTTACTCCCAATGGAGTTGTCGGCGGGGAAATGGGACTTCTCAATTTCTGTTACAGCTGGGACGTTGGGCTGAACGTACTGACTCGGTCCGAGGTCAACGGTCGTCAAGCATTTCGGGGCGTCGGGCGAGGCGTTGCCCGGTTCCAAAGTCGGGTCGTCGTCGAGCGGGTCGTTTATCCCCGCGTAGAGTTTGCGGAGTTCCGCTCGGCGTTCCCACTGATGGGCGACTTGGTTGGGAATTGCGTGGTTGCGGATCTCGCCCCAGTTCCCGTAGTACGGACAGTTCAGGTCAATCCATGTATAAAGCGTTCGTCGGTCGCCGTCGTCAAGCGTTACACCGTAATGGTCAGCCAGAATTCTCATCAGCGGCTGGGCGGGCGCATAGAATTCGTACGGCTTGAGAATTCCCATTTGGGACTCTTTGGTCGGCGTGCGGACGTATCGGCGCAGATTGTAGTACGACTGCGAGAATCGGGACGCCTTGTTGATATACGCGCTCGTATCGAGAGCCGGGGC
Organism: Thermoguttaceae bacterium; assembly: GCA_017557195.1. Lineage (GTDB taxonomy): Bacteria > Planctomycetota > Planctomycetia > Pirellulales > Thermoguttaceae > RUG11551. The sequence goes on from JAFZAL010000103.1 coordinate 1,195, forward strand.
GACGGGACCGCGTTTGAACGTCAGAGCCGTTTTCTCCTCGTGACAGTCAACGCAGTACTTGTCGAGAATCGGCTGTACCTGTTTCTCAAAAGAAAATCCCTGCTTGGGACCGACGGGCTGAAGTCGAACCGGAGCCTGACGCGAGGCTTGCGTGGACGCCAGCGGCGGCGGGACGGAGTTCTGCTCTTCGTGACAACCGACGCAGGAAACGCCTTCGCCCGGCATGGCGGTAAACCAGGATCGCATGAACTGAATCGCAGCGCCGTCTTTGTCCAGCGGCTGAATGGCGCAGGGCGTAACAGCCGGAACGGTGAAATGCGCCGAGCCGTCTTCGTTGACTGGAACGATCCCGAGAACGGTTTTCGGATCCCATGGACCGTCCAGCCCGACGCTGTGCGGTTCCGCGCCCATGCCCTGATAGCTGAACTGGTACGTAAAAATACGCAGCGCTTTCACCGTCCCCTTGGGAACGCCTTTCAAGCCTTCGCCAAAATAGACGTTCGCAATAAAGACGTCCGCTTCCTGACGGTCGTAGTTCGTCCGGTTCCCAATCACCGGCGGGCGGGGCGTCTGGCGAATCGGAATCGGCTCGAAACAGGCGAAATTCGGAACGGAAATCAGCGGGACGACGTTGTCGAACGTATCGACCAGACAAACCTGCCAGCCCGCGCCGGGTCGCAGCTTGGCGGAAACGAGAAAGACCTTATCTGTAACAGGGAACGGGTGAGTGAACTGCGGGAACGACTGCGAAATCGGCAAGTCCAGAACCTGTCTGCAGACATGCTTGTTACGTCCGGGAATTCGCTGAACGGCGCCGGAGTTCTCCTTGCGCCCTTTGGACGTGTCAAACAGAACGAGGTCGCCGACGCGGTTCTGCTCGTGATGTCCGCCGACAATCGCGACGAACTGTGACGGCTGACCGGGAATCGGTCGGGCGTAGAACATGCTGCCTGGCCAGTAGGAATTGCTCCCGTAGAATTCCGACTGGTTCGTTCCGTCCGGATTGGCGTGCATGAGGATTCGGGAAAAGGCGTGCGGCAAGTCCGAGTATTCCCAGCGCTGGTACATGATCCGCCCGTTTTCCATCAGCGTCGGCGACCAGTCGTGATCCTGCTCCAGCGTCAGCTGACGAACCTGCCCGGCGGCGTCTTTGCGGTACAGGTTGCAAACGTGTCCGGAACCGTTAATACAGGGAACGCCCGTAAAACAGGCGGTCGAACAGAACGCGACGCCGTCGTCCGCCAGGTAACAGCCGTCGTAATTGTCGACGTCGGACTGCTCAATCGTCGGGACGAGTTTCGCGCCTGTCACAGAGCCGTCCAACGCCAGTTCCCAAAGCCGCCATCGGTTGTTCTCGTCAGAGCAGGACATGGAAAAGAGAATCCGCTTCGCGTCAAAATGCAGGTCGACGTCCCCGACAAAGACGTCTCTTTCCGGCTTGTAAATCAGCCGGCTTTCCCCCGTTTTGAGGTTGAACGCCTTAATCGAGTTGTTGTATCCCGTTTTGGAAAGAACGGAGTTGCTGTTGTAGTTTTGCGGCAAGCCGAGCGCAGCGGATGCGCGTTCAATATACAGGATTTCCTCAAAGTCCAAATCCGGATTGGCAAGCAGCGCCTCTTTCTGTAACGCAGCAAACTGATCGCGCAGTTCCACAGTCGGGTTCTCAACGCAGCCATCCTTGTTGATTTGCTGAACTATCGCGTCAAGACGGTCAAGATAACGCTGAGCGTCGTACTCGTCCGGATAGCGGGACTGAATGTCGGCGATGGCGTCGCGCAAGGCGTCAATCGGCAGCGGGTTGAACTCCCTGGCGGGAGAAAAGAGAGCGTTTCGGTTCTCTGCTGTATTGGAAAACGTCAGCAGATTGTAAATCAGGGATTCAAAATTGCGGCGAAAATGCGAGTCCGCCTCGCTGTAGACGGGCGAAATCTGAAAGGGAATCGCAAACGCAGTTCCGTTCCCGCGAGTGAAAACGCAGGCGGGATTTGCCGCCCCGCCGGGATTCGTCGCAAAGACTGTTACATTCGCCCCGGTAACGCTGAACGACGCGAAGGTTTGATAAGCCGCGTTTGTAAACCAGAAAACGCCGCGATCCATTTCCAGCCCCGCCCAAATCGGGTCGGCGACTCGTGCCGGGCGGTATCCCGTCTGCGACCGGTCGTTGCCAAACGTCAGCGGCGCCGTTTTCAGATCGAGCGGGTTCTCGTCCGTTCCCAAAGAGCCAATCAACGCCGCCGCCCCGCCGGTCAGAACCGCGACCTTCCCAGAATCGAGATGTTTTTTCAACGCCTCTTTGACCGCGGCAGAGAACATCGGGCTGGACTGGCTAATTCCGTAATCTCCCTGATACGCCCAGACGACGTCGTATTTCTCCAGATCGCAGGGCAGGGCACTGGCAGCGCAGATTTCTCCCGCCTTCGAGACGTACAAGACGTCCAGCGCCGCTCCGGCTCGTTTCGCCGCCCGCTGAGCGATTTCAATCGCATACCCGGAATCCGGCTGACAGACTTCGCCCGGCCGCTGATCGAGAATCAACGCAATCGCCCTCGTCGCGTCTGTTACATCTTGAGCCTTCGCTACGCCGGTAAACAGTATTAACGCCAAGCAGGTAAACGGCAGGAGTGTATTGGGGAACTTCATGGGGTGTGGTAGTTAGGAATTAGGAGTGAGGAGTGAGGAGTTGACGCAAAGCGTCGGCGAGCCGGGAACGTTAGTTCCCGGGCTTACAGAACTCTTTGGTTATTGGTAATATACCCACGGGTTTACACCCGTGGCTCGCCTGTTGGTAACAATCTTCTACTGTTGTTCGCCTTCGCAAACTACGCGGAATCCGATAAAATTGCCGCTATTTTTCTTTTTCTCGTAACTAGCGTAACAGTCTCGGCTTGCCGGTCGACAGCGCCAGATATTCTTTGTAGCCCAGCTACCACCACGAATGACCTTGTGCGTACCTTCCTGAAGTCCCGTTGGATCAATTACACAACCTCTAGGATAATCCTTTTCATACCAATCACGACACCATTCCCATACGTTGCCAAGCATATCGTAGACGCCCCAAGCGTTGGGCTTCCTAGTTGCTACTGGATGAGGATGTGGCTGTTTACCTGGTTCGGCGCTATTTGAAAAATGCCACGCCATTTCGTCCAGGCATTCTTCAAACGAGTCGTTTCTCCCAGCTCGACAGGCATATTCCCATTCCGCTTCGGTTGGCAATTGCATCGTCAATTCAGTTTTCTTTTTCAACCAATTGCAGAATGCTACTGCAGCTTCCCATCTAATGCACGTTACCGGATAGTTATCATCCTGAGTATAGCCAGGTTTGAGCCAAGAAAACTCTGAATGGGGTCTGCATGAAATTCCTTTTTTCCAGACATAAGGCGCCCCATTAGGTTCGTAAGAACTATCTTTAACAAACTCCTTGAACATGCCAACCGTAACCGGCGTTTCCATGATCCAGAATCCTTTAGTCAACTTAACTTCATGCTTAGTTTCGTCATCTCTGCGTCCTTCTTCATCTTCCGGCGAACCCATCATGAACGTCTTTGGAGGACACCACCTAAAAGCGATTTTCAAATCGTCAACAGGAATAACCAAGCGTTCACCAGCATCTCTTTTTTGATTTGATTTTTTTGCTGCCATCAATCTCTCCTTTCAATCTCTCCAAACGTTAAAGGAAACTTCTAACTGTAATTGTACTTTCCCCGATTTTAGAAGTCAAGGGGGTTGCTAAAACCGGGTACACGCAAATTCTTCTTGTAAAACCAGACAAGATGAGAAGCTGAACCGCGTCCGGAAGGACGCCATTTCTATAACCGTCGACTTTAGTCTACGGGCGGCGCAGTGCTCCCCAACATTCCTTAATCGAGTCAGTCCCTTTTTTTACTCTCGGCGCCGAAGGCGCCGAGAGTAAAAAAAGGGTATTTGTCGATTTCTTTTTTTCGTTATTCTTTCTGTCCGTGGGTTAAAACCCACGGCTAGAAACATTGAACCGCTACGCGGTTCTTTGCGGGCGACACGCCCGCGAACCGGACTCAACCGTGTGCAATTGCACTCCTGATTGTCAACTACTACTCCATTAATTAATACAAAAAAACAGCCGTCAGAATTGACGGCTGTGGGGAAGTTGGCGATAGAGGGCTTGAATTCAAGCCCTGAAGGTTAGTTTAGTTGGCGTAGAAGGAGCCTTCTTCGAATTCTACGTTGGCGGACAGGGATTTGAGGTCCGCTTTGACTTGGACGTTGTTGAGGATCAGCCACGGGTCAATGTCGACGCCGCCGCAGACGATTGTAACGCGGCGCGCTTTGTTGACAGCCGCCATGCACGGGACTTCTTTCGGTTCGTTGAATTCCGACAGCGTCAGTTCTGTAACGTCCGTAAAGGCGTTGCCGACTTTGCGCATCATGTTTTCTTTGACAATCAGAGCGCCGACGACGGCGGAATCCATGCAGTTGCGAAGCTGTCCGAAGACCGGTTCCGCCTTGGACAGGTCGGCGTAACGGTCAGTCATGACGTCCGCCCATTTCTGGTATCCGGACGCGACTTTGGCTGCGCCTTGCTGACGAACGCCGTCTCCAGCGTAGAAGTCCGCTTCGCACATCGTCTTAACGGAACCGCCCTGAATCTGCCAGGTCAAGCCGGACTGATCGCGCAGGACAGCGCCGTAGTTCGGAGCCAGCCACCAGCGGGGCATCGCGTTTTGAGCGCCGGTCGAGTTGAATTCAACAAACTTCGTAAACGGCGGCAAATTTTCAACGGCAGCCGGACGAACGCCCATGGAAATCTGTTTCATTTGGTAGTCAGAAGAAACCATGACTTGCGCGAAGTGAGTCGTCGGGTTGACGCCCATAACGCGAACGGACTGGTTGCCGACAACCTGTTCGATGCGCTGCGCCGCTTTCGCCGGGTTCATGTTGGGGGTGAGGCGGGACGCGAACGCGTGCAGATTTTTCATTCCTTCCGGAGTCGGGTCGATGGAGCAGGACATCGGGCCGCGCTGCGCCTGAGCGCAGGTGTGAATCGCGGTGGCGAGGTCTTCCAGAAGCATAATCGGCGCGCCGGTTACGGTTCCGACCGGGGATCCGTCGTTACCGATTTTCCATGGTTCAGCCGGACCGATAAGAACGATGTCGTTCTGTTCCGGGAGAGCGACGACGAATTCAATTTTGGTCAAACCGCCCAAAAACGCGACAGCGTCTGGAACAGTTTGTCCGTTAGCCTTAGCCTTGGCAACCGCTTCGTTAATCGCCTTGAGCGAAATCTTACGAGCGGGAGACGCCTTTTGCAGATCTTCCGCGATGGGCTGCAGAGCGGCTTGCTGCGCCTGAACCAGCTTTACCGATTCGCTTTTCTGAACGTTGTTGACCAAACCGTTGGCGTCAATGGAAACGCCGCCGACGCGGTTGGAGTCGTTATTGTAGTATTGACCGAATGCAACGGTTGCGCTGAGCAGGGCAATAGCCGTCGATAAAAGTAAACTGCGTAATTTCATGTTAAATCTCCAAAAAGAGGTAATATAGGTCAATTGATGACTGACTTGGATAACGGCTAAACGCTACTGCCGATATCCATAGTTCACTTCAATTCTCTTTTATTATAACCTAGTATTTTTAAAAAAGACAATCTTTTTTTGTGTTTCTTTCAAATTTTTTGAAATTTTTTCCTTATTATAACGCCTGAAGCGCAACTCTCAATGATTAGGAAAGATAAATCAGAGACTTGCGTTATTGTTCTTCCTGACTGGCGTTGTTGTCTTCGCCGGCAATTTTGTCAGCCATAAGCAGTTTTATTTTCCGAAATTCTTCATCTGACAGCGCGCCTTTGTCTCGCAAATCTCGAAATTTTGAGAGAATAGCGTGCGGTCCGAGGAACGGTTCTTCTTTGGAGGCTACTTTAAGACGATGAAAAACGTACATAGAAGTTGCAACAAATATAATCAGTCCCGCGATGGCCATTGCCCATGTGGTTAAGGAAAACTCGGGAAGGGGAGCCGACGAAATCAAAAAACTTCGTTCGAGACTGGAATAAATCATTTAACCTCTACAGTTTATCTAATCGGAATATTTACTTATTAAATAATCCACTTAATTTTTAATACCGATTAGAATTATAACGTATAATTGAATAAAGAGGAATACAAATTTTTAAAAAATTCAAAATTTTTTTGAAAATAATGAGGTGCGAGTTGAATAACGGTTCGTTACATAGCGAGTTGCGAGTTGCGAGTTGCAAAAAAAGTAACCCCCGCCCTCAACTTTCTATCTGCTATCTGACAATAATATCAGTCATATTTGCTTTATTTTCCCCCGGTTTGTTTGCTGCAGATCCGTTTTTGGCGGGAGGCGCACGAGCGGGGTCTCAGGAGGCCCCGAAAGCCTATTTGAGCCAAAACGAATTCTATATTCCGTATCAGTTAAATGACGAATCGGACGCGAGTTCTCCGCTTAACCTCTATGTTTCAAAGAACATGGGGCAAACGTGGGAACTGTATAAATCTCTTGTCCCGGCAAACGAAATGACCAACGGCGCGCGGCAGTTTAATATCCGCGTTGGGTCAGACGGGGAATACTGGTTTGCGATTCGACCGAGTCGAATTGAAAACAGCCCAACGCCCAACATCGGACCTCGACCAGACCTTCGGATTGTGGTCGATACAACTGCTCCAACGTTAAAAATCGAGACGCAAAAGACCGGCGACGATAAATTAACTATCTACTGGACGCTGTCAGATCGAAATCCAAATCCGGAGACGGTTCGCTTTTATCAGAGATATTCCGAAACGTCGGACTGGTCGCCCATCACGCTCAATCCTCGGGCAATGCTTATGTTCAACAATCCAGACGGCGGTTCCGGCGCGACGGGTCAGTTTACCGTTCAGGTTTCTCGCGGCATTTATCAACTATATATTAGGGGCGAAGCGCAAGATAAAGCAAAGATCCCAACTGTCGTTTTATGGAACGTTCCTTTAACGGGCGGGGCTGGCAACGCTTTCTTGCCGGGTTCTGCTCGTCAGAACGTAGTAGGAACAGATGCGTTGGCGCGCGGCGAGTTCCGTTCCGCATTTCTCAACCCGGCGGGCGACAGCGCAGAGGCTCAAAGCGGCGCAAGCCAAACGGGAACGATTCCTCCGTCTGGCTCTGTTCCGGAATGGTCGGCTGTTCGTGACAATCCACCACTTCCAGGGGCAAACAATCTGGCGGCGTCAACGCGAGTGCAGCGTCCTATTCTGCCTCGAGCGCCCGCTGACTTTTCAACGGCAAAAATAATTAACAAAACGCGCTTTGACCTGGACTACGAAATTACGTCTGTTGGCCGTTCCGGCATCGGAGTCGTCGAACTTTGGGCGACGCGCAATCGCGGGGCAGACTGGTATCTGCTCGCCAAAGATAACGACAACATCACGCCGATAGCCGTTGAGGTTTCCGAAGACGGCGTTTACGGACTCAAGCTCGTCGTTGAAAACGGAGCAGGGCTTGGCGGTCGCCGACCGATTCCCGGAGAAGCGCCGTCAGCCTGGCTGGTTTTAGACAGAACCGCTCCCGTCGGCGAACTGAAATCGGCGGAAATTCGCATCGATTCCAGCGTCCCGCAAATGCGTCTGCATTGGGTCTGTTCAGACGATTACCCGTCGCCCACGCCGGTGGCTCTGTACTGGAGCCGCGACGGTCAGGAGCCATGGAGCCTCATTGCCGACCAGCTTCCCGCTGTCGGCGATTACCTCTGGACAATGCCTAACGACGTTCCCGCTCGAATTATCATCAAAATGGAAATGCAGGACAAAGCCGGAAACGTCAATACGCACACGTCCAACCCCATCGCCGCCGACGCATTCAGCCCGCAGGGATACATCCGGGGAATTCATACGGCAGAGTAAGCGGCGAGGCGCCGCTGTTTCCGGGGGCTTACGCACCCCGGCTCGCCTATAATCCCTATTCCCTACTCCCCATTCCCTACTCCCTCATCTATGAAGTTCATCGACCTTTTCGCCGGCATTGGCGGCATTCGAATTCCGTTTGACGAGTTGGGGTATACAAACGTATTCGCCTCGGAATGGAACGAAGCCGCCTGCGATACGTACGAGGCGAATTTCGGTCATCGTCCGGCGGGGGACATAACGCAAATTGACGCTCACGACATTCCCGCTCACGACGTCTTGCTGGCGGGGTTTCCGTGTCAGGCGTTTTCTATCATGGGCAAAATGAAGGGCTTTGACGACGCCCGGGGGACGATGTTCTTTGAGATCGCCCGCATTCTGGACTATCGCAAGCCGAAGGCAATTCTTCTGGAAAACGTCAAACAGCTCACAACACACGACCGCGGTCGGACGTTTGCTGTGATTCTGGAACTGCTGGATCAGCTGGGGTATCACGTCAAATGGAAGGTGTTGAACGCTCTGGATTTTGGGGTTCCTCAAAAGCGGGAACGAATCATCATTGTCGGATTCCGCAGCCCCAGAAAGGCGAAAGCGTTCAACTTTGACTTCCCGGTTCAGCCGTACAATCTGGCAGACGTTTTAGAGCCGGACGACGCGGTCGATAAATCTCTTTTTGCGTCAGAGAAAATCGTCCAAAAGCGGCGGGAGCGCGTTGCCGACAAAGACGTTTTCTATCCGTCGATTTGGCACGAGAACAAGTCCGGGAACGTCTCGGTTCTGAACTATTCCTGCGCATTGCGAACGGGGGCATCGTATAATTATCTGCTCGTCAACGGCGTTCGCCGCCCGTCCGCCCGAGAGCTGCTTCGTCTTCAAGGGTTCCCCGATACGTTCAAGGTTGTCGTGTCGCTGCAGGAAATCCGCCGTCAAACCGGCAACGCCGTCGCCGTCCCGATGATTCGCGCGGTGGCGAAGAAGATGGACGAGGTTTTGGTAGGCAGTAGGCAGTAGGCAGTAGGCAGTAGGGAATAGGGAATAGGGAATAGGGAATAGGGAATAGGGAATAGGGAATAGGGAATAGGGAATAGGGAATAGGGAATAGGGAATAGGGAATAGGGAATAGGGAATCGAATTTAAATCTAAGCGACCAACGGGAGCGATGATAATACGTCTCGCGCGGCAGCGCGGATTGGGTGTGCGCCTTCGCACCGCAACTAAAAATTTACAAAAAACGCTCTCTGATCTCTTGTATCTCAATTTGAAATCGCGTATAATAAGGCTTGGGCAGAGCTGTTGAGTTTGTTTCAACTGAATGGAGAGGCGTTATGACAGGTACTGTATTATTGATTCTTCTGCTTGTCGCTCTTTGCGGGATCATTGTTTATTTGTGCGTTGCAGGGAAATTCCGTTCAGCGACAAAAAACACCGGACAAAGCTTGGAGGATTTGAAACCTCTGCCGGAACTGGTTCAATGGTATCAAGAGGCGGCGGCGCAGGGGGATATCGAATCTCAGTTCCTGCTTGCCAGCTGTTACTTTTACGGCATCGGCGTGAAAAAAGACAAAGCCGAAGCGGTGAAATGGTTTCGCATCGTTGCCAACCGAGGCGACGCTGACGCTCAGCGCAGAATGGGCGACTGCTATTATTACGGCGAAGGCGTTGACATCAGCGAGGAAGAAGCGCTGAAATGGTATCGCAAAGCGGCGAAGAACGGAAACGTCTTTTCTCAGGCGCTGCTGGGCAAATGTTACTTTTTCGGCATCGGAACGCCCGTCAACGCCGGGGAAGCCATAAAATGGTATATCGAAGCGGCAAAACAGGGCGATAAAGAATCCATCATGGTATTAAAACGACTTGGCATCAACCCTATGTTTACAGAAGAAATCAATCCTGACAACCTTCAGGACTGGATTCAGCATACGCTTCACAAGCTCATGGGAATTAAACCAAAAATCAATCAGGAAGGAGAAAGCAATCAGGAAGAATAGCAGTCTGGTTGCCTTTATCAAATTATAATTAACCATGGATTCCCTTTCTCCCCAACAGCGACATTTCGCCATGCAGCAGGTCAAAAGCGAAGACACGACTCCGGAAAAAGTCGTGCGGTCGTACCTGCACAAGCAGGGGTTTCGATATCGTCTGCACGTGAAAAGTCTGCCGGGAAAGCCGGATATCGTCTTGCCGAGGTACCGGACGATAATCGACGTTCGCGGCTGCTTTTGGCATCAGCACGTCTCGCCGACGTGTACGAGAAATAAAAGCCCCAAAGCCCATTCCGGGTACTGGTCAGAGAAGTTCAGAAAGAACGTCGAACGCGACAAACAGCACGAACGCGACTGGCGCTCGCTGGGCTGGAAAGTCATCGTCGTCTGGGAATGCGAGGCGAGTTCAGAGGCAACGCTCCGGAAAATCGTTCGGCGTCTAAAAGCGCAAAAGAAGAAATTACAATAAACCAAAGGAGAGATCATGTTACATTTCAGAAACGCAATAATTATTCTTGTTCTGATGGCGTCACAGGTTTTTGCGGCGGAGTATTACGTCGACGCCCTCAACGGGTCGGACGCTGCGGCGGGTACGAGTCCGCAGACAGCGTGGAAATCGCTCGACAAAGTCAACCAGACGGCGCTGCAACCGGGGGACACGGTTCTCTTTTGCCGCGGGCAGGTTTGGCGCGGAACGCTGAGAATCCAGTCTGGCAAAGAGGGAAATCCGATTGTCTTTTCGTCTTACGGAACGGGGCTAAAGCCGCGAATCCTGGGCAGCGTCGATCTGACCAGTCCGGACTGCTGGCTTCCCGCGGGCGAAAATCTTTGGAAAACCAAAGCGGACAGCTACGAGTTCACGAATCGGGAAACGCCCTTTTCTCAAGTGTACGCCAACTGGAAATTTTACTGCGAAGGGCAGGGGAGCGCTGATCTGAAATCGTCGACAGACCCGTCGGGGCAGATAACCTGGCGCCTGACGTGTAACAAAACGGGAACCAGCAATAATCAGATTCAGTTTTCCATCTCGCCGTTTGAGATTGTCGCGGGGCAGGGCTTCTATTTGAAGTTTCGCGCTCGCGCCAGCAAACCGTTTAAAACGGATCTGCCGAAACTGATGCAGCACAAAAAGCCATGGGCGAATTACGGAAGCGTTGTCAACGTGGACGAAGAAGACTCTGTTACATTCACGTCTGAATGGAAAGAATACACGCTGATTTATTTGCCGGAACAAACGGCGCAGGACGGTCGCACGACGTTTTTCATGGGCGATACAATTCCCGAGGGCTGCGTTTTGGAGTTCGTTCCGCTGGAATCGAACGCCGTCGACGTTACAACGCTCGGGCTTAGCTCCGACGTCGGCAACGTGATTGCAATAGAAAAAGGCGGCAAAGAAAAGATAGCTCTGTTTAAACGATGGAGTCTGGACGAACTGAAGCAGCAGGGCGATTATTTCTCCTCGCCGTTTTCCACCCAGCCCGGCGCCAGAACGCTCTACGTCTACAGCGAAAAGAACCCGGCGGAGGCGTACACGTTCTTTGAAGCGGCAATTCGTCAGCATACAGCCGACATGGGCGGTCAGGGCTGGTTTATCGTAGACGGGCTGGCGTTTGGGTATACAGGAGCGCATGGGATCAAAGGCCCAGACGCTCACGACTCGATTATTCGCAACTGCGACTTCTTCTGGATTGGCGGCTCTCATCTGTATACCAGACATGAAAAGCCCACTCGATACGGCAACGGAATCGAGTTCTGGTGCGGAGCGCAAAACAATCTGGTCGAGAACAACCGCTTTTGGCAGATCTACGACACCGCCATGACAAACCAGGGTCCCGACAACTGCCGAATAGAAAACATGATTTGGCGCGGGAACGTAACCTGGCTTTGCGAACAGAGCTACGAAATCTCGCTGTCTGGAAAGCAAACCGTCGTGGACGGGCTGGTTTTCGAGAACAACGTCTGTTACGATTCCGGGTTCGGCTGGTCGCACGTTCAGCGGCCTGACAAACGCGGAACGCCGATGCTTGGATACGGTCTTGACGTCAAACGTTTCTCAATCAAGTTCTACAACAACAAGTTCAGCCGGACGGTAAATTCGATGTTATGGCTTACCACTAATCGCGTTGAAGATCCCAACTGGGACATCGACTACAACGTCTACTGGCAGGACGGCGAAAACCCGCAAGAACAGAAACTGTTCCGATGGAAGAGCGCTCCGAACAGCGTCAACTTCAAGGATTACCAGCAGAGAACCGGCTGTGACGCCCATTCCCGCTGGGAGAAAATTCCGGAGATGGAATTTGAAGACTATTGATTTAAATGAAAGGCGGTAATGAAGTGAGCGCAGCGAACGGAATTACGCAGTTCGCCGAAGGCGAACCGAAACGTCGCGATGTGTGAAATACCGCATTGCGTAAGCCGGAAACCTTCAAGGATGGCGCCCGCCCTCGGGCGCCGCATTCCCCTCGCCGCTACTCTACCCAATACGCTTCGCTGACTTCCAGTTCCAAGAGCTCCGACTTTGTGTTTCCTCCAAAGGAGATATTATGGACGGAATTGAGGTCAAGCTGATTGTTGGCATCCGTTCCGCAGGCGGTGCAATGCTGGAATTCGTCAAACGGAAGAAAGACGCTGTGCCAGCGGCCGTCGGCGGAGCCGAAGGGCTTTGACAGGTACGCGCCGCGTCCACCCTCCATGTTTTCGTAGAGGAACATGCGGGCGACGGTATTCTGCCCCGGCTGGCAGCGGTATCGAATCAACACGCCGCGGTATTTCGTCAGGTCGAGCGTCGGCGGCAGCGACCGGCTGGGATACGTCCAATGGTCGCCGTCCTGAAAATCCGTCCGGAGTTTCCATGTAACAGAGCCGGTAGACTCTTCGTTGTCAACGAGAATCGTTTTCGCGTTGACGCTCTGCGACGCCCTCCAGTTGGTCGCGTTGCCGATTTCCAGCTTTTGACGGTTGGGATATTTCTTCAAAAACGCTGCCCAACTCGGTTCGCCATGAAAGAACATAACGACTGTTTGTTCTTTCTCCCAGTTTGAATTCCCACCGGGATTCGCCCACGCAACGCGGCAGGAGACTGCAAGGGGCTTTTCTGACAGGACGTCAAACAGGTCAACGTTCCACTCGACGTCCGCCCGACCGCGAGCGGGACAGACGACTTTCTGTTCCGCCTGACTTGTCAGCGGCGAATCAGCCGCCATCGGCGGAAAGACTGTCGCTTCAATCGGCGCGTCCGAGAGATTTTCTAACGCCAATTTGATTGTTACATGAGAAGCAAACGTACTTTTGACCTGATACCAGCGTGACGACGGTTCAACCTGCGATTCGTCGTAGACGTACCGAACGACAATCGGCGAGATCTTTCGGGGCGTCTTTTCCATGACGTCTTTCGCGCTGGGCGCTTTGGGAATCTGCGCCAGAGCCGGATCGACGACAGCGAGTTTTTCCACATCTGAACGCGGCGTCCAAACGTAAATCAAGCCGTCGTGAACGGGAACGGCGTTTGCCTCGTCGGCGGAAAGGGAAATGGGTTCGCCGGTAATCCGTTCCGCTCGCAGCGCCGGGCAGGGCAGGGCGACGCGTTGAGCTTTATCGACCGTTCCCGTATAGAGAACCAGAACTGCCTCATCGGAACCGTCTGTTACAAACGCGAGAGCCTTATTTTCGCTCAGTCCGTCGACGGGAACGTCGCCGATGTAACGGAACCCGGACAGGACGCGAATCATCTGAGCGTACCCGACAAAAGAGCGCATGGGCGAACACGACTTGTCCATCATGCCAAAATTGGAGTCGCGTTCGTCGTAATACGGATAGACAAACGGGAAGTACCGCTCCACGCCAACGGACTTCGCAACGACGGCTTTCATGACGATGTCGCCGGCAGAGATTTTGTCTTCCCGGCTGTCGGCGCGGTCTTTGCCCCGTTTCCACGGTCTTCCGCATTCGGTAATCCACATCGGAACTGGACGTTGGCTGTCGCCGTTGACCTTCTCGGCAAATCGGGCGTAAATGGACCGCATGGCTTCCGCCCGGGCGTAGGTGTGAAAACTGAACACGTCACAGTAAGAATGGACGTCGTTGGCTTGCGCCGTATCGAGCCATTCCTGATTGTAAACCGCCATGCAGGAGCCTAAAACGGGCTTGTTCATGCCCAGCTTGGACAGTTCCCATGACATCGTTTTGAGAATCGGCGCGTACTGGTCAGCAGGGACGTCGCCGCCAAAGGAGATGTCCGGTTCGTTCCAGACTTCCAAGCCGCCCCACGTCGACGACCATTCCGGGTACAGCGCCGACCACAGATTCGCCATCGCGTTGAAATTCTCCGGGTATCGGGCGCGTTTGCCCGTCCAGGCGGGGGCGTCGTGAAACATTTCCAGAACTTCGACGTCGTTGGCTTTGCAGAGTTTTCGATATGAGTCGTAGCCGCGGTATCCGTCCGGCTTGATCGGAACGCCAGGATCGTTCTGAACCTCCGTCCAGCTGAGCCGGTCGCGAATCATGACAATCCCGGAACGCCGGGCGATTTTCACCAACTCTTCCCGCCGATTCCCGTCTTTGTTAACCAGCCACGACATCGCCGCGTCGATACAGAAAAACGGGTCTCGCTTTTGCAGTGTTTGGGCATCGTCAGTACAAAACGGCGGCAGCAACGCGATTCCAAAACGTTCCCTTTGCTTCTGCCCGTCCTCCGCAGCGCCGGTTGTAACAACGAGTTCAAAAAAGCCCTGCGGCAGAGTAAACTCTGCGCGTCCGTTTTGAATTGTCCCGCTGGAAACAGAGTTCCCATCCGTATCGACGATTTCAAAGTCCGCGACCGGAGTAGACGTTGGCGCGCCGTTGTCGATGTATTCCAGCTCAACCACAGCTTTCTGCCCGGGCTGAACGAACAGTTCCGTTGGACGCTTTATCTGCCAACCGGCAAACGCAGCGCCAGACGCTGTTACAAGGACGACAATACAAAGCAAACATCGGCGGATAATTGATCGTGTCATGGTAGGTGGTAAAAAATGGAAGGCGGTAGTGGAGCGACCAACGGGAGCGGAATTACGCAGTTCGCCGACAGGCGAACAAAAAATTGCACTCTGGAATAACTCACGCGAAGTTCGCAAAGATTTTAAAACTATGCGTTCTTTGCGTTCTTTGCGTCCTAAAAATTCTTCCTCGGTTCGAATTTAAACTCTTGAAACAGTTTGCCGTCGTGCATTTTATAAACGCGGAGAACCATTTTCCCGTCTTCGACCGTCCCGTTTATAACGGTTGCTGTGTCGTGTTTGGGATTGAGCGTTCGTCCGCCGCCGACAAAGTGCGCCCATGGGCGGTCTTCGGTCGGGGGATCGTAACGAAAATTGTGATTGTGAGCGGTTATAACCGTCTGAACGCCGTACTGGTTGAACAGCGGCGACCACATGTCAGAACACGGTTTGTGCCAGGCGGCAGCGGCGGTTATGCTGTCCCCGCGGCTTGCGTTGGGATTTTTGTTAAACAGCGGAATGTGACAGAATACGACGATAAACGGCGCGGTCTTGATTTCCGGACGTTCCAGCGTCTCTTTGAGCCATTGCGTCTGCAATTCTCGATACGGTTCGAATTCCGCCAAGCCCTTGAACGCCGGGTGAGCGTCCGGCTTGTCTTCGCCGGTATCCATGCCAATGAGAGCAAAGTCGCCTTGACGAAGGGCGAAATTTCGACCCAACGCCCAGTATTTGGAATCCTTTTCTTCCGAGTCGCGGGTAAGCAGAACCGTATCGAGGTTTCTGACCCACGAACCGCGGAAATCGTGATTGCCAGGAACAAACAGAAATGCGTAATTCTCCGCCATGGCGCAACCATCAGGAAAGAGTAAATTGTCGATCGCCTCGTCTTCAGACCGAAGCTGATGAACCGTGTCGCCGTTCCAAACGACTACCGCCGGCTGAAGTTCTTTGAGCTTTTTATCGACAGCTTGAAGCGCGTCAAGTTCAGAATGAGTGTCGTTAATCACGGCAAACGACGATCTTGCGCCCGCGCCCATCGTGGTAAAGGAATGAACGGCGCTGAATTCCGGCTCTCCCACTTTGACGCTGTAGGCGTTGGGGTAATCTACCGGCATCGTTGCCGCGCGATAGTAGTATTTCGTGTTCGGCTTCAAGCCGCGAATTCGAACGGACAGAACCTTATCCTGAATTGACCGCAGCGGAGGCACGCAGGCATAGACTCTTTTCGCATCCGACAGGTCTTCTTTGGCGGAATACTCGACGAATCCCGCCGCCGGACCGTGAACGCCCCAAACCGCGCCAATCGACGTCTCAGACGGAATCTGAAGAAAGACCGGCGTTCTAAAGAGCGACGTTTTCTCTGCTGCGGCGTCTTGACCGTACAGGGAAGACGTTAAAACGGCGGTAGCGAACAACAGGGAAAATATACGTTTCATAATGATTTAAAAAAGTAAAGGAAGGTACGTGCATAACCAACGAGCATCGCTTGCGTAATTACTAATTACTAATCACTAATTCCCCTTCAGCAGCGGCAGAATTCTTCCCGCGGAGCCTTCTGTCAGGTCAAAAATCATCAGTCCGGGACAGCCAAGCTCGTTCGCCTTGAGCATTTGAGAGATCGTTTCGTCTGGCGAGAGCTTCCATTCTCCAATGCCGGGATAAAGCGGGAAATCCGGCTTGACGAACTGTTTCTGTCGGACGTAAAAGCGCCCGTAGGAGTCCGCGTCGAGCGTGTAGTTCATCGGGCAGAGGAAATCGACAATTCCTTCGTTCGCCCAAGCGCCCCAGTCCTGACCGATGTTCTCGATTGTATTGGGGTACTGAATAAACACGGCAGCGGAGATCTTGCAGTCCGGTCGAACCGCTTTGACCTTTTCGTGAGTCTTTCGGACGATGTTGGTAATCAAGTCGGCGCGCCATCGAAGCCACTGCGCTTTCAGCTCGCCTTTAACGCAGTCGCGCGGCCAGTTCTCGACTTTCCTGCCGATATATTCTTCAAACCGGGCGCGGCAGCCGTCACATACACACAAGTCTCGTCCGTTATAGCGGATGTAATCGAAATGAACGCCGTCGACGGGATACTTTGTCGCAATCTCGACCATGGAGTTGACTTCCAAGTCGATATTTTTCGGGTTGGACGGGCAAAGCCAGGGGTAATCTTCCCCGTCAGAGTCTTTTTGCAGACGCCCTTCCTGTCTTAACTTTTCCAGATACTCTTTGGAAACGCGATGCTGAAGATTAAAGTTGACTTTCCAGACGTGAACCTGAATCCCGTGCTTGTGACACGCCTTGACGCACGCGTCGAGCTGGTCGCCGTACGTTTCCAGTTCCCTGGATGGCGGAATGAGGTCAGACGGATAAAGGGCTTCTCCCGACCAGACCATGTTCGGGAACACCGCAGTGAACCCGGCTTGTTCCAGTTCCGCCGCCGTCCGTTCCCAGTCGCCTTTATAGGCGCCGAACCCGCTGTGATTCCACCAGCCGCGGAAGGGAAGCGCTTTTGAATCCCGAAGCGGAGCCGCAGCGTTGTACAGTTCTTCATCGTGACGCCCCAGACACGCTTCGATGAACTCCGGGAATCCTTGTTCCTGTTCCACCTTGGTCATTTCAGCAACGGTCTTTTCCGCGTTGGGAACTGTCTTTCCCGCAACCGACGTCGCCAGTTTGAGCATGTACTGACGAATCGACGCTTTCAGTTTGTCGCTTTGCATCAGAAACGCCAGCAGATCCGGTTTTTCCAGCGGTTTCTCTCGCAGGTCGTCGCTGAGAATGAGCAGCGGAATGCCGCGTTTTTTCGTCTGCGCTTCTATAAGGGTTTTCAGGTCTTTGGATAAATGGCGGTCTGAAACGAGAACGACAGCGCCGCGGTTGTCGAACCGTTTGAACCAGCTTTCGTCCGCGTTGACGGGCAGCGCGATCGTGTCGGCGGCAAGCCCCAGTTCCTTGAGCATGGGCTGAATCAGCCTGCCGTTGTTCGTTCCCACCCATGGGACGACGCCCTCGCTGTTGGGAACGGAAATAAACAGAATCGGCTCTTCAATACAGCGGAACGAGAAATATGTAACGCGCGAGTTGACGGACTGTCCTCGCCACAGGGACAACCGGACGCCGTCGATTTTGTTCAAGCCGGCGGGAGAGCCTTCTGTTTCCAATTCGGATCGCCGATACGTCATCACGCCCCGGCGAGTAGGTATAGCAGACGTGCCGCGGTACCAGCCGTCCCCGGAACGAAAGTACAGCGAAGAATAGGAAAACGCAGCGGGGTTCTCCACTTCAATCTCGATTTCGAATCGGGAAAACTCGCTTATGTCGATTGGCGAGTCAAAATCTCTGTCAAAAGACGTTCTGTCAGCGTCCAGATTAGATTGAAAATCAGCGGTAAACTCCGCCCCTTCCGGCTTGGCGGTCATCTTGCTGTAGTGAGAACGCCACAGCGGAACCGTTTCCACCGTAAAATTGTCGATAGAATAAACGCCGTCGCCCGCGTTGGCAACGCACCCCAGCGCGACAGCAAATAATACTGCAATGAATGAACGGTATGACATGGTTTAATCTCCTGTATAGTACTTAGTGCTTAGTACTTAGTGCTTAGTGCATAGGACGCAAAGCGCCACAAAACGTTACTAAGCGCTACGCACTATGCACTATGCACTCTTCCCTAATCCAAATATTTCTGTAACAACTTCAACATAGCCCGATCAAGCTGATGTCCGGCGACGGTTTCGTACTGGACGTCTTCGCGATTGGAATCGAGGATGCCGAACGTTCCCCGTAGATTCCACATCGCCCAGCCCCAGCCCTGCGCTTTCCAGTTGGCGAGCATGTCCTCCAGCCAGTTGAGAACGGTATCGTGCGGCGTTTTGTTATACGCGCCGAACTCGCCGACCATGACGCATTTCCCAAACGGACGCAGAGCTTCCCACGGCAGAATCGCTTCCTGATAGAGCCATTGCCGACCAGAAATCCCGCCGTTGGCGAACTCGTAACCTCCAGCGTTTCTGCGCTGCCATGCCAGCTGCGCCGGCTGAATATTCCAGCCCATCTCCGTAGGAACCGATTCTTCCGATTCGCCCTCGATTTTCAGACCAAGTTCCTTGAAGAAAATCCAGTCCCCGCCGGTCATGTTGACAGTTATTTTTTTCGTTCCCGCGGGAATGTTGGTAAAGACGTCCAGGTCGTAGTAGTTTTGGTAACAGTTACCCCATTCTGGACGATGAACGACTTTCGTCCATTCGCCTTCGCCCGGTCCGGGAACAAACGAGCGCTTGAGAACCGTCTTGCCGTCCGCTTTGACTTCAATATCGGCGGCGGAGGAAACCTGCCCGACTTTCAGGCGCAAAGTCGCGCTTTTCGGGAAGTCCCCGACGATGGTCAGCGGCTGTTTGGCTTTGTCGTCGATCCCGTTTTTATTGGGCGAATAGAGCGTTCCGTAAGCGTTCAGCCCCGGCCAGCGCGGCGCCGCCCAATTCTCCGAGTTCGCGACCCAGCTGGCTTTGTAATGGCTGACCGTCATAGGCTTGTACCCTCGGGTTGCCTGAGCGACTTTTAACTCCGTCAGTTCCATAACCGGACGCCCGCCCCAGGACATCCCGTCACAGATAATCAGCCGCTGCGGGTCAATCTCCCAAATGGCGGAGACAAGACGCCGATGCACTTTCATAAACGGCTTGATCTCAATGTTAGACGGTTCGTTGAACAGGTTGAAACTGAGCTGGCTGGACGGAACGCCGGCATATCGTTTGGCGAACGTCGACCAGTGCAGCGCGCAGACGTCAAGGGCTTCGTCGTCCTTCCAGACCGATTTCTCTTCCTTCGGCGAGGCGACTGTGTATCCCGGCGCCCGGTGCATGTTCGCCATAATATGAATACCGTACTTGCGGCCGTATTCCAGCGCTTTGTCGATTCGCTTGAGCGCTGACTCGTCGATTTTGCGCCAGTCTTTGTCGACAATCCAGTTCCGATAATCCATCGGAAGCCGGACGAAATTGAATCCCCAGTCGCGCATCATGCGGAAATCGTCTTCTACAAAGTCCTTGTTTTGCCACGGGTTCATGAACATCTCCAACAGATTGAACCCATGCCAAGCGGGCAGATTATTCCAGCTTGCCTCCGGCAGAGGCTTCGCGTCCGCCCCTTCAGCCAACAGATTCATAGGGAACGACAAACTCGCGGCTAACGCGGCGGCGCCTGTCTTTAACACGGCTCGGCGGGACAGTTTTTTCATGACGGCTCCTTTCAGATAAAACATTAGTGTAGAGGTTTACATCCCAACTGACTGTAATTCTATCAAAGTCTAAAATGAAATGCAACAGGGGGGATGCCGCTTGATTCTCTCCCCCTGTTCCAATTCAATTCTTTTTATTGTATAATGTTCTATTATTCAACCTCAATACAAAATATTCAGAAAGGACGTTTATGAAAACCCGATTTTTATTCCGATGGACTATCGCAATTCTCCTGACGGGGATTGTTTCGATTGACGCTATGGCGCAAAGCGACGATTCCTGCCCGATATATCCCATTCCCCGTTCGTATGCCGCGACGGGCGAAAAGATTCCCTTGGGAACGGAGCAGACGGCGGCGATCGTTTTGCCGATTTCTCCGACGACGCCCAATCGGTACGCGGCGCAACGGCTGCAGTCGCTGATTCGTAACCGGTTCAAGGTCGAAATCCCGATAGCGGAATCTGACGCGGCTCTTGCCGAGTCCGTAACGCAGAAGTTCGTCTTGTCCGTTGACCCGGCTGCGGTTACGGTCGACGGCAAAAGCAAGTTCAACGGGTTTGCCATTCACTTCAAAAAAGACTGCGCTGTCAGCTCGATTGTCATAACCGGCGCGGACGAAATCGGATTGATCTACGGCTGCGAGACGCTGTTCAATCTGATTGCAAAGGACAAATCCGGCGCAGCGCTCATAACCGTTGCCGACGTGGTCGACTGGCCGTCGATTTCGTGGCGCGGACGTCCTCATTCCGTCATGGCTCATCAGCTTTGGAAAGGTCAGCTGGACACGTACATTCACGGCCGAATCAACTTCGTCGATTACCGCGACAACCCGGATCAGCCGGCGACGCTGACTATGGACGCCCGCAAGTCCTCGATGGGTTGCCCACCCGGCAAACCGATTGACGAAGCCTTGGCGCGCCGCTGTATTGACGAGTTCCACAAACGCGCCCTGTACGTCTACGGGGTCGTGTCGTGCAACATCCCAGAAAGCGACTATCCCAAACTGACGCAGACGTTTGACGACCTGCTTCGTCTGGGCTGTGACGGAATCTGGGTTTCCATGGACGACACCGGCGGCGGGCAGAATCCGGTCAAACTGGCGCAGTACTGCGCTGAGTACATGAGAAAAGTCGGGAAAACAGGGCAGGACGCCATGTTCACCCCCGGCGTTCGAGAGTATCAAAAAATCGACATGCCGCTCAACCATCAGATGGCGAAGATTGAAACGTTCAACGAAGCCAGCTGGATTTTTACTCGCGTTCCCTGCAAGGCGGACTACGAGCTGACGCAGCGAATGGGTCTGAAAAGCAAACCCGCCTGGTGGTTCAACTTCTGCGAGACGGGCTATCCCGACCCGAAATCCGGGTTCATTCACTCTGCCTCCATCCTCACGACGCAGCGCAAAGACGGTCGCCCGAGCTACATGAACCTTCAGACCATCACGCCCGGCTGGGGACAACCGGAATTCGACAAGATTCGCGACGCGGCGCTGTATACCGATCGGGTTAACATTTGGGCGATTTGCGGCGGCTGGTCAAGCGAATACAGCGTCGTCATGTTCGGCATGTGGGCGTGGAATCCGGAAAACTGCGACTGGGAGAAAATGCAGACCGCCATCTACGACTACGTCTGGGGACCGTCACAGGTCGAAACGATTCGCCAGTTTGACGCCCTCTTTGCGGAACTCAAGTCGCTCTACGTGTTACAAAAACGATGGGGGTATCGAACGCCGGACGGCGGGCTGGTGCGTCTGCAATCGCCGGAAAATCGCGCCCAGGCGCTGGAACTAATCGATAAACTCGACGCGCTGGCGGCTCAGCTGGCTCAATCCGCGCCGGAAGAAACCGCCATGGACAAAGACCGGCTGGAATACCTGTTTATCGAGCCGATTCAGACCAGCTTGCGATTCGCCCGAAAGATGGCGACGCTCGATTATCCGTACTACGAGTTCAGCGACTTTGAGCATAAGGCGATTGAACTCTATTCCGAAAAAGGCGAACAGGCGGCGAACGAGTATCTGGACCGCGTTCAGAAAACCGTTCGTCAGCAAATTCAAACGCTCCGGACGGAACTGGCGGAACTGAAAGACGTTGACCCCGTTCTCGACCAGTGGGAAAAGCGTCTTGACAACGCAAAGACCATCCAGCAGCTGACAACCGTCCTGGCAGATCAGCGCGCCAAAGAATGGGAAAAGCTTGTTACTCAGCCCATTGAGCAGTTCTTCCCCTTCATGGAAAAGCCGTCTGAGGGAACGCTGACGTATCTGTTCGACAACCTCAAAGAAATAGACGACTCCAACGCTGTTACATTTAACAACTGGGACTGCAAACCGATCCAGTCTCTGGGCGCGTATCGAGTCGGGGCGTTCAATCGAAACGACGCTTCCATGGCGGCGATTGTCGTTCCGAGGAACGCGAAAACCAAAGTCGGGGACTGCGGCTGGGTGGAACAGACTATTGACCTGAGCGCCAACAGCGGCGCCGTCCCGAAGACTGCAAAGACGTACATTGTCGACAGCCGCATCGACAAACGATACCACGACGTTCGACGGATCGACGTCTTGGTCAACGGAAAAGTCGTTTACAGTCGCGGCGTTTCCGATGCGGTTAAGTCCAACTGGGTGGAATTCCCACTGGAACCGCCCGCCGACGGAAGCAAGCAGTTCCGCGTCGTCGTTCGTGTAACAGAACTCGCGCCGGTTACCGACCATACCAGCTGGGTCTTCGTCGGTCCGATGTACGTGTATTAAAAGAAACCCGCTTGACATCGATTCTCATTTCTGCTATGCTTTAATGAGAAATCAAACCGGGACGGACAGTTCCGGCGGTCATTGCATTTTCGGTTATCATATTATTTCAAACTGGAACAACAGGGGAGAATATTCATGCTGACGGTACGTACAATGGAGAGTTCGGAGCGGGAAGAAGTCGCGGCTCTGATTTACGATTCGACCAACGCCTGGTATAAGAAAAACCGGGGGTTTATCGCCTTTGGCGACGTGGCGGGGGCGCGGCAAATCGTCGATACGTACGAACTGCTCGACCCGGGCTGTACGCTTGTCGTTTACGACGACGTCCAGAAGCGCCTCGCCGGCAGCTGTTTTTATCATCCGCGCCCGACGCACGTCTCGCTGGGCATTCTCAACTCCCATCCGGACTACGCAGGGCAGGGCGCTGCCAAGATGCTAGCGGCTCGCATTGCTGAGATTGCAGCTGAGCAGAACAAGCCGCTGCGGCTGGTGTCCTCCGCGATGAATCTGGACTCGTTTTCCGTCTATTCCCGCCTCGGGTTCGTCCCGACGGAGTTCTTTCAGGATACGGTTCTGACCGTTCCCTCTGGCGGCGTCGCCGTTCCGGTTCCAGACGGGTTCCAGCTTCGCAGCGCAGTATTGGGCGACGTGGACGCGATGGCGAATCTGGAAATGACGGTTCAGGGCATCGACCGCCGACAGGATTTCCGTTACTTTATCGAGAACCAGCAGGGAATCTGGACGACAACCGTTCTGGAACGTCTTTCCGACGGGAAGATTACGGGATTCCTCGCCGCTATCAATAGAGACGGCACGACGACCGCCGGTCCCGGCTGCATGCTCAACGAAGACGCGGCTGTGGCGCTTATCGCTAACGAACTCAACCGGACGCCCGGCAAAACGCGAATCGTCATTGCCCCGTCGCGGTTCTCTGCGGTGGTTCAGTTCCTCTACTCTCTGGGCGCGAAAAACGTCGAAACGCACATTTCACAATGCAAAGGCGAGTTCATCAAACCCAACGGCGTCGTCATTCCCTGCTTCCTGCCGGAAAGCGCGTAAGATGGACTGTCACATTCCATAAAAGGGGAATTTTATGATAAAAATCGGAAAGTTTATCCATTGCTGTCAACTCATGCGCGACATACTGGAAGAGGGCAGGGTCGACATTGATTTTAGAGACGACGTTTTGGAGTATTCCATTCCCGTTAGAGATCCGGAAGCCCCTTTAGAAGAATTCTATGACGCAACAGAGTTTCAACGGATTGATTATTGTCCATGGTGCGGAAAACGATTGACCTTTGGAGACGGCGCTTTGTACGACTGTCTTATTGCCGAGATTGAAAAAATTGGTTTTCCTGACCAGTTTGACATGTTTTCTCGTCCTCAAAAATATAAAAACGATGCGTGGTGGAGAGAGAAAGCGGAAGAACTGCTCAATTTGCCGCCCGGCTCAACGCTTTCTGACTCCGACCAGCATTTTTTAGACGCAATCAACTTTTTCATTGATTCCAATATGCTTCAGGTCGAGCGTATCGATGGTTTTTAAAACTTCGCGAACTTTGCGGACTTTGCGTGAGGCTTTTTCCGGGGGCTTACGCACCCCGGCTCGCCAAACTACGTTGACCTGGAAAAGATTTCTTATTTCGTCTTCTCCCACTGTGACGGCTTTGGGAACAGTTCGGTCAAGACCTGTTCGACGTCAGGCGAAAAGGCGCGGTCGACGTGATTGAAAACCCGGATTCCGTCCGGACTCATCTTTTGACGCAGTATTGCCGCCGACGGCCGCCGCGATTCCCGATACAGAATCTGCCGGCAGTTGAGCGGCGGTTCGTTATACGGATAGAACTCGTTTTCGTACAGAGTGTCGTCGACGTAGGGCGAATCCGGCAGACCGTATTTGTTACACAGTTCCCGGAGTTTGGACTTCTCGTAGACGTGCGGCAGGTGCGTACAGAAATCGTAGAGCGTCTTTCCGTTGTCGTACAGGGTTTCAAAGGTCAGTTTTTTCTGCCGAGTCCATTCTCGAACCGGCTTCCAGTCCGCCAGCTTTTCCGGCGTCATCGTTCCAATCGTCCACGGGCGGCGCAGGTCTGACAGGACGATGGGTCGTATAAAATAGATGTCGTCCATCATCCAGACGAACGTTTCCGCAACGCATTCGTCCGCCATGGCGACCAGCATTTTCTTCGCTCTGTCCTGACGCGGCAGACAAAGCCGCGCGTCGTAAACAGGGCAGGGCAGCCAGTTCCCAACGTACCATTCCGGACGATCGCCGACAATCCAGACGTCGACGGGCTTCTCAAAGTTCGCGTCGACCGACCGGAGCGAGAATTTCAGCTCGTTCCCGCGCGCCATGCTTGCAATCCACGGATAAACCAGACACTTTGGCTCAGTCATTTTCTTTTCCTTTCTGTTAGGGGGGAAGAATCGTCTTTTATAACCTGAGCTGTATTATCCGTTGAATTGTTTTTGTGTCAAACTTTTTTCATACAGAAAGAACTGTTGTTTACCTGGTTCGATTCCTTAATCGTTATTGTTGATAATCTCGCCGCCCGCTCGGGTGCACAGCGCGGAGACAATCGACAAGTCCGTTTGATCGCTGAGGAACTCGACGTGTCCGTCGGCAAACGCCGCGTTGACGCCGCCGAAATGGTCAGAACGCATTTCGTTTTCGGTAATTTTTGGGTCGTTAATCGCGCCGGACTGGTCGAATACGTTCAGACCGTTAATCCATTGCCCGTCAGCCCAGCCGGAATCTTCGCTGACCATGATTGTACAGGACGTCCCGTCGGTAATTTCGCCGACTTTAATCGGGCGGTCGTAAAGCAGCGTTCCCCGAGGCGGCTCGTTAGGCAGCGGCAGCGTTCGACCGGGATAGTCGATTCGTTCGCCGTACATCCCGCCGTAGTCTGACCCGCCGTACGTAACGTTTTTCGTAACAGCGACGTCTTTGAAAATCGACTTGTTCCCGACTTTGAACTCTTTCTTTTCGGTACCAGCATTGGCGGAACACGTTCTCATCGGCTCTGCCTGCGCTTCCGGACAGATAAACATTGACAAGAGCGTTTTTCCCGCCGGTTCGTTTTCCGCGTCGTAGTAGACTTTATCGAAATTGATTAAATCGTAGACGCTCTGCTGTTCCATCATGGGCAGAATATACGCCGACCAGGCGAACCCGCGCCAGTCGCTTTGCTGAAGCTGAACGCCGTTGACGTACGTGCCCGGCATATTGACTCCGCCTTGCGGGAACGCTTTGTTGGCGGTATGATACGACTGCAAGCCCACGCCCATCTGCTTGAGATTGTTTTTGCACTGAAGATTTCTGGCGGACGCTCGCGCAGCCTGCACCGCCGGCAGGAGCAGCCCAATCAGGACGGCGATAATCGCGATAACGACCAGCAACTCGACAAGCGTAAACGCTCGCCAGTTTCGATAAA
>JAFZAL010000014.1 GCA_017557195.1 Thermoguttaceae bacterium
GGGTGGAAACGAATCTGGAATGGTTTTAATGAACTCCTTCCGTTAGTTGAAGGATATAAATTAGCCATGGAAATATTTCCTGAGAAATTTGTTTGAAAATCGAAAGATGTGTATAACAGTAAGGGTTAAAACCGCCGGTTATAGAAATATCGTCCCTTCGGGACTTTAGCGGACTACCGTCCGCTGTCGCTACCGCGACGTTTCGTCTCTCATTCAGACAAAACTTCTATGTGCCGGAAATTTTGCGTGAACGCTCCCCTTTCCTGATTCTTCGCCCCCTATTGCAATTCAATGAATTCTACGTACAATTCGGGAAAGGAGTTAAACGATGCGTATGTCTTTCCTGTCGAACTGGATTAAACGCTGGCGAATCTGGTATTATAAACGTTTGGAATCGCTGGACGTCTACGATCTGTCGGAACCGCTGGGCAAAAGAGGGGAACGATACGCCGCTCGATACCTTCAAACAAAAGGATACGAAATAATTCGGAAGAACTGGAAAAACGGTCAGTATGAGCTTGACATTGTAGCTCAGGACGGCGACGTTCTCGTTTTTATCGAGGTGAAAACCCGTTCAGATAACGATATCAATCCTCCAGAACGAAACGTCAACGGAGAGAAACAGCGCAGAATCGTTCAGGCGGCGGAGAGTTTTAAAAAAATCTATCTTCGCGCCTTGGGATTAAGTAAATGCCGCATTGACGTCATTGGGATTGTTTGGCCGCATGGGGCGCGCCGTCCGGAAATCGTTCGTCATTGGGAAGACTGCATTGACCCCCAAGACTATTCCTCTTCGCCGCGGCGCAAACGTTCTCGACGTTCAGACGACCCGTTTACCGTCCGATTCTGATAACAAAAAAAGAGCCGGGAAACGTAAATCTCCCGGTTCGTTTATTGTATTAGCGTTATTTGCTCTTTAGCAGATTTCCGCTGCGAATTCCTGCTTGATCAGTTTGAGAGCTTTTTCTCCGAATTCAGCGGGAACGGTTACGTTGAACGTGGCTTCTGACGTGTTGATCATGCCGACGTTAATGCCAGCTTCAGCCAGCGTCTGCAAAACGCGAACGGCGACGTTGGTGTGACTCTTCAAGCCGGTTCCGAAAACGGTCAGCTTGGCAACCTGTGGGCAGGAGTTGGCGATTGACGTTTGAGCCAAGTCGCCGGGCAGGTTTTTGCAAACGTTCATCGCGAGGTTGAATTGAACCTGCGGCATGGTAAAGGAAATCTTCGCCATGTCGTCTTTGCCTTGGCTTTGAACAATCATGTCGATATTGACGCCTGCGTCTGCAAGCTGCTTGAACAGCTGGCAGGACAGCCCGGCGCGGTCAGGAATGTTTTCAATCGTAATGCGACCCTGAATGTCGTCCAGTTCGATCTTGTCGATGAACAGGTCTTCCATGCCGTGAAGACGGTTAATCATGGAAACCTTGTCGACTTCCTGTTTGCCAGCCTGCTTTTCGGAAACTTCCAGCAGAGTCGGCTCTTTGTCCAGATCAAAGGCGTCATGAATGGCGCGCAGAGCTTCAATCGCCTTGTCCTGCGGGCAGAGGACGGAAATCTTGATTTCGCTTGTGGAAATCATCAGGATGTTGATGCCTTTGTCGCCCAAAGTCTGGAACATTTTTTGAGCGACGCCGGGCTGATCGACCATGCCTTTTCCGACGATGGAAACCATGGAAACTTCGTCGTCGTGAGTGCAGCAGTCAAATCCCAGCTGATCTTTAATCTTGTTGACGGCGCGAAGTGCAGCGGCGCATTCTTCCCGCGGAACGGTAAAGGAGATATCCGCCATGCCGTCGTTGCCTTTGCTTTGAACAACCATGTCGACCGCGATTTTCTGATCGGAAATCGCCTTGAAGAGCATGTTGGCGGCGCCGGGTTTGTCTGGAATGCCGCGGACGGTAATGCGCGCTTCGTTTTTAACGCAGGCGCAGCCGCAAACCGGACGGTCGAGCGTTTCCGGTTCCGCAATGATGAGCGTGCCGGGTTCGTCTGAATAGGACGCGCGAACGTGGACGGGGACGTCGTAGTTGCGAGCGAATTCGATGGCGCGGTTGTGCATGATTCCCGCTCCGGCAGACGCCAGTTCGAGCATTTCGTCGTAGCTGATTCGTTTAACGCGGCGAGCGTCTGGAACCATGCGGGGATCAGTCGTGTAGACGCCGTCGACGTCGGTGTAGATTTCGCAGGCGTCAGCGTTCAAAACGGCAGCCAGCGCGACAGCGGTTGTATCGGAACCGCCGCGTCCGAGCGTGGTAATGTTGTTTTCGTCGTCTACGCCCTGGAATCCGGCGGCGATAACGATGTACCCCGCATCGAGAGCTTCGTGCAGACGTTTGGCGTCGATTTTTTGAATTCGGGCTTTTCCGTGCGTGTTGTCGGTTTTGATGCCGATTTGCGCGCCGGTCATACTGACCGCCTTGTATCCCAGCGTGTCAATCGCCATAGCCATCAAAGCGACGGAAACCTGTTCGCCCGTAGAAAGGAGCATGTCCATTTCTCGGGCGGGCGGTTCGTCAGTAATCTGTTTAGCCAAATCAATGAGAATGTCCGTATTCTGTCCCATGGCGCTGACGACCATAACAACCTGATTGCCGTTTTTATGGGCGCGAATCGCCTTGCGAGCCGCCGCTAAAATCTTTTTGCTGTTTTCTACGCTTGTTCCGCCGAATTTTTGTACGATGATCGACATGGTAAATGGTTTTGTAAAATGGACTGGGAATCGGGAACAAATGTCAGTAAAAACATACGTTTCCTATCCCTAAAGGCAGGTTTAAAAACTCGTAGTATTATACCAGATTCTATATTAATTAAAAGGGGAGAGGGGGGAGTGAAATGCGGAATGCGGAATTGTTTAATGGGGGCGGGTATTACCCGCCAAAACAAACAACCTTTGATTTTCGCGGACAATGTCCGCTCCCCAGAAATAATTCCTAACTCCTCATTCCTAACTATTATCCGGGAGCGTGATAATTTTGGGGCGTCCGTATTTCTTTCCGGTAATGACAAAGTTTTGAACCAGCGTCTGGAAAGAGCATTGAAGAAAAGAGTACAGGCGCGGGTCGGGATTGGTTGCCAGCCACTGTTGAGCCAGCTGGGCGGCGACGGCGTCGAAGTTTTTTTGAGAACCGCTGTGAGCGTAACAGCGTCCCGGAAGGCGGCGAATGTCTCCATTGAATTTGGGAGAAATGTGCCACAGTTCGTGAGTAATTGTTCTGAGCCGTTCCGGGAAGTCGTTCAAGTAAAATCGAGGCAGATAAAAATTGAGCAAATACAGGGCGTCGGCGCCGGTGACGTCCTCAATTTTTTGAATAATAACCTGACGTCCGCGGCGAGTCGTCGTTCGTTCTCCGTTTTGGAATCGAAGCGGAGTGAGCGAGGCGTACATGCCGTATCGGGAATTGTTGCGAGTTTGGCAGAATCCAACAGCAACCCGGTTCATGTCGATATGATTCAGCGCCGGGACTTTGAGAGTCATGTCCCGACAAATTGCCGCAAAACAGTCGGTAATATTTAACCTCGGCAGAGAAGACGAAGGAGACATGAATTAACCCGGAGCAGGGGGGCTATGAAGCTTTTTTAACAATCAGTTTAATGGGATTGGAGCAATAGTCTTCCATTTTGATAGTTTCAGGTTCCGAAGATGAAAATACATATTCCATGATATAAGAATCTTCAACC
The DNA here is from genome assembly GCA_017557195.1 of Thermoguttaceae bacterium. Taxonomy (GTDB): domain Bacteria; phylum Planctomycetota; class Planctomycetia; order Pirellulales; family Thermoguttaceae; genus RUG11551. Next base: position 3,682 of record JAFZAL010000014.1, read on the forward strand.
TGTTTGACGCTGTTGTCTCTGAGAATGGCGACCGCCTGATAGCCCAGACGCTGAAAAAACAACTGGGCGTCCAGATTGCGTTCTCGAACGGTTAACGTCAGTTTTGACGTCGTTCCTTCCATTCTCTGGGTTAGGGATTTGACAAGAGCGCGTCCAACGCTGCAGCGTCGATACAGGTAGTTAACCGCCATCTTTTTGATTTCGACGAAGTCCTGTCCTCGTTCAAACACAAGATAGCCAACCGTCTGACCTTCCTGTATTGCAGCCAAGATGCCGCAGTCTCGTTTCCGAAGATGCGTCAGAAAAGCCTCTTTCGACCATGGACGTTCAAAACATTGCTTTTCGATGACGCAAATGGCATCCATGTCGTCACGCATTACGCTTCGAACGGTTGTTTTGATTGCTTCCAGACGCGACGGAATTTTTGATACAAGTTTTTTTACATCTGTTCGTCTCAATTGAAGTCTCCTTCCATGGCGACTTATACGCTCTTGTTTGATTGCCCAACAGTGCGAAACCGACTCCATGTCAGCGCGTTGCCGTTTGGCTTTTCCATTAAACGATAATTTAACAGACGTACTATAACACAACCCGCCTTTTGAATCAAGAGCGCTTTTTACAATATAGACAAATTGGACAGACTAAATTATTTAAACGGCTATGATTAATTGATATGATCAGTAAAACCGTTAAAGTTGAACATGCGGTTTTTCCGATGAATTGACAGGAAAAGGTGAAATATTCATAGCTTACCTAAATATTAATGATTAAGTTAATAGAAATGAGCAAAAACAACTCAATATTGAGATTATTAGCGCTGTGGACAATAGTGGCGGCGTCGATTTCAGGTTGTAAGGTCGGACCGGACTATCAGCGTCCAGGCGTTTATATAAATTCGGATTATACTCAGCTTGATGCGGAAAAAGGCGTAACGAACGAATCGACGATAAATCTGACCTCGTGGTGGGATCAGTTCAATGACCCGACGCTGTCAGCTTTGGTTCGCATGGGCGTCAGCGACAACCTGTCTTTGAAACAGTACGCAGCGAGAATTTATCAGTATCAGGCGCAAATCGGCGTTGTTCGATCTGACATGTTTCCAGCGTTTCGAGAATCAGGAATGTACAATTATAACAAAGGTCCTGGTTCGGAATCTCAATCCTGGACGTTAAGTACAGACATGAGTTGGGAACTGGACTTCTTTGGTCGTCTGAAACGTCTGACCGAGGCGGCGGTTGCCGACATGGAACAGCAGAATGAAATCTATCGCGACGCTCAGATTATTCTCGTTGCGGAAATAGCGCAGAACTACGTCAACGCTCGATTGTTTGAACAGCAAATTCGAATTGCCAAAGAGAACATTGCCATTCAAAAGCATACTTACGATTTGACCGTTCAAAAACAGCAGCTTGGAACCGCCAGCAAACTGGACGGCGCTCAGGCGCGAGGATCTTGCGCTGGGGTGGAATCGGATCTGGCGACGTATGAAGCGCAGTATCAAAAGGCTCTTAACAATTTGAGCGTTCTGACGGGACGCACGCCCGGGTCGATTGACCAGTTGTTCGCTCAGTCCGCGCCAATTCCAACGGCTCCCAATCATCTGATGGTTGGAATTCCGGCGGAGCTGTTGAGAAATCGTCCGGACGTTCGGGCGGCGGAACAGGCGTTAATAGCTCAGACGTCTCGAGTGGGCGCTGCGATTGGGGATTTGTATCCGAGATTTTCGCTCACCGGCAGTTTTGGAATCGACGCCATGGACTTCGCGACCGGATTCAGCAGCGGTTTGGCGTCCAGCATCGGACCGTCGTTCCAGTGGAATATTTTCGCCTTTGGCAAGTACCGGAGCAATATCAGCGTTCAGGAATTTCGACAGACGGAATACGTTTTGGCGTATCAAAACACCGTGCTAAACGCCGCCAAAGAAGTTGACGACGCCCTGGTTGGATACGTCAACGAAAAAGAGCGCTTAGAGAAACTCGACGAAGCCGTTGTTGCGTACGACGAAGCGCTGAAACTGGCTCAGCAAAGATACTCGGACGGCACTGCCGATTTCCAGCGCGTTCTGGATACGCAGTCCAACAAACTTCGTTACGATCTGCAGCAGGTTCAAAGTCAGGCGAATCTGGTTAATAACGTAATCGCTCTTTACAAAGCGTTAGGCGGCGGGGAGCAATAGGCAGTAAATGAAAGACGGTAATGAAGCGAGCATAGCGAGCGGAATTACGCAGTTCGCCGAAGACGAACCGAAACGTTTGTCTTGCGCATGCACATGGATGAGCACGGATCGCGGCTGTCTCAGCCGCCGAAGAAAATATTTAGCCGCAAAGAACGCAAAGAACGCAAATAAATGGAAGGCGGTAACGGAGTTCGCGCAGCGAACGTAGTTACGCTTTGTTCGAAGGGGGAAATACCTTATTGCGTAGCCGTAAACTCCCCCTGGATGGCGCCCGTCCCTGGGCGCCTTGCTGAAACAAGAAAAAACCTCTTTCGCAGTAGTCCCCAACCGACCCGCTGGATCGGCTGTCTCAGCCGCCGAAGAAAATATTTAGCCGCAAAGAACGCAAAGAAATCTTTAAAACTTCGCGAACATCCTCCGCGACTCCGCATCTCCGCGTGAGATTTGCCCGGGCGTCTCGCTCCCAGGCTCGCCTAAGCGTAATTCTCTACTGCCTACTGCCTCCATCTTACCCCCAAAAAATTTTTTTAAAAAATTTCTACGGGGGGGCTTTCAAAAACTTTCTCTATTTGTTATAATAGCGAAATCAGTCAAAGGATGACTGATTTGTCAGAACTGACGTTGACTCAACGTCAGTGTTGGAACCCCAATTTTAATCTGAACATTTTCACGGAGGTATCATGTCTACTCGCGTACCATTGCGTCCAGAAATCGTCGCTCACGAAGAGTTACAGCGTAAACTCAAACTTAGCACCGCGGAAATTGGTCTGCAGCTTCGCACTACAAACTGCCTGGAAGAACAAGGCATCTTTACAGTTCGAGATTTACTCAACAGCTCTCGCGATCGATTGTTGAGCATTTCCAATTTTGGAGAAAAAACTCTCAA
>JAFZAL010000104.1 GCA_017557195.1 Thermoguttaceae bacterium
GGTCGTATTGTAAAATTCCAGCGTACCGCCGGTAACGTTAATTGTCAGCGGAGACTCATTGTGAGGAACGGTATTGTCATACAACAGCGTCGTTCCAGTTGCAACGTCAATCTGTGTTGACGCCAGTTTCCCGCTGCCGCTGAGTTTAAGGATTCCGCCAGAAACGGTCGTTTTGCCAGTGTACGTGTTGGCGCCAGTCAGTTCCAGAGTTCCTGCGCCGGCTTTAATCAAACCGCCGTTGCCGGATAATACGCCGGAAAGCGTGATGCTTTTACCGCTTTCCGGATTGAACGTTACACGATCATCGACTGTTACGTTATCGCTTGTGGTAACTGTTCCCGTCAGTTGCATATTAAGACCGGAATTCCAGTTCGAATCCTTGGTTCCAATCGTACCGCCGCCTAGAGTAATCGAGTAGGAACCGTCTGAAGAAGCAATTCCGCCTTCTCCAACGTTGATCGTTCCAGACGACATGTTGAGATTGCCGCTGTTGGTCAGCGTAATCGCCTTGGCGTTGAGAACGCCGTTGCCGCCTTCCTCGCCGTTTTTGGCAACGAAAAGCGTTCCGCCGTACTGGATCGCGAACGTATCCGCTGCGTTGACCGTTCCGGAATACAGGTTGAAGACGTTGGCAACACTCCTAGGAGTCCACTGGGTACCTGTTCCATCATCATATAATCCAACAGCAAATGAATTGCCTGCCTTGTTGAAGTTGGCAGTTCCGCCGGTCATGTTAAAGGTGTTAAAGCCAGTAGTTTTAGAGCACCACAAACCCGCGTTGTCCGTGGTCGTGAGCGTTCCGCCGGAAAGGTTGTATGTTCCATCGCCGTTGCCCCAGCCAAAGACAAGCGATTTATTAAAGGTTGCGGTTCCGCCAGACTGGTTAATAACTCCGTTAGCTGTTACGCCAATATAGGAAATGTTGTCAATAGTCGCAGTCCCGCCCTGGATATTCAACGCCGCTGTCGCTCCGTTAATTCGGAATTGACCGCCTCCAGCAATATTTAACGTACCGCCGTCATTAAGCGTGATCGTATTGTTATTTACAAAATTGGCGCCGGATGTGTAGTCAAACGTCCCGGAAATAGTCATGCCTGTCTGATTATATGTTCCGCCATTGACGGTCAATGTACCGCCAGCATCAATGATTGTAGTGTTCTGAACGGTAAGCGTTCCATTGCTCAGAACGGAAATGAATTTATTGGGCGCGATTGTAAGCGTGTTGCCGCTGCTGCGGGTAACCGATACTGTACCATTATCGCCGCCAATCGTCAGGCTTTTGACCCCGTCGCCAAGATGGCTGTAGTCAAAAGAAACGGTTGAACCGTCTGCCTGGACGAACGTGGAAATCACGTCGGAAGCGGAGGACAGCGGGACAGGCGCGTCTGAACCATCGCTTAACTGCCATTTGGATTGTGTAAAGTAATTACCGGATCCGCCCTTCCAGTAATAATCATAGTTCTCCGCCTGAACGGAAAATGTAACGGAAAGCAGGGCTGCGAAAACCGCAGCGAAAATGGTCGTTCGTTTTGCCATTGGGGTATCTCCAAAAGTATATTTATGGTTATGGTATAGGTTACCAAATATAATTCTACGTTATATTTATTATAACCTGTTTTGGAGATTTCTTAGACAAATTATAGAAAATTTTTATAAAATTTTAGAAAAATACAAGAATTACGCGTCAAAATATAAAGGCTAGATAAATTCAGCAAGATGTAGAGAATAAAAACGCCGTTTAGACCGGTTCGCGGACGTGTCGGGCGCCGAAGTAATTTTTAGCCGCAAAGAACGCAAAGATCGCAAAGAATTTTTTAAAACTTCGCGAACATCCTCCGCACCTCCGCGCCTCCGCGTGAGCCTTTTCCGGGGGCTTACGCACCCCGGCTCGCCTACGCTTGCGTAATTACGAATTACGCATTCCTTCTCCGCCAGTAAATCAAACCAGCAACGCCAAGAATCAGCAGCGCCCAGGTTGACGGTTCTGGAATAGCGTTGGAGTCTACAGACGCGTAGACAGTGTTGCCGACTATCGTTATGTTCCAGTAGTAATCGTCTCCCGGCGTCAGGAACGACGCCCAGTAATCAACATTGTTGTACGGTTCAGCCAGACCATTCGGATCGCTAAAGATTGCGTACGTTGCGCCGGGCGGAAGGGACGTAAAGACGTATTCGACAATCGCGTCGTCGGCAATATTGAACTGATTGGCAATGAGCGTATCCATGCCGGACGCATCCTGTTCCATCAACAGCGTTGCGCCGCTGCCAAGAGTGAAGACGTCCGTTATCAACGTTCCAACGGAATTGCCCGGCGAGAAAACCGCCGGACCGGAAACTTCAATCTTACCTTTGTATAGACCTTTGACGTCTGCACGACCACTTTGAACGAGAATGTTTCCGAATTCAAGACTGTCGTCTGCGCCATCGTTGTTGATTCTCAGCGTTCCGTTTCCGGTCTTGACGACGGTTCCCTTTCCGGAAATCGCGCCGGTTTGCTTGACGGCGCCGTCGTCAACGATGAATTCCAGCGTCGCGCCATCAGCGACTGAAGCAGGACCAGTTCCAATCGTACCCGCTCCAGAAACGACGACTTTGCCAGCGTCAATAATCGTGCCGCTATCGTACGTATTGTTACCAGTAAGCGTCAAAACGCCATCACCCAGTTTTTTAAGAGCGCACTTGTCGCTTCCGACGTAGATGACGCCGGTCAGGTCAAGCTGAGAATTGGCAGCCGTGCTGATATCCAACGTTCCAGTAGTGCGCAGATTGATTTGTGACGAAATCGTCGAAACTGTTGGATTTTCTGGCGTTGCGCCTTCAAGAGCATAGGAATAAAATTTAACGCCTGTATTTAAGACGTCAAACGTACCTCCGCTGGAAGACGACGCGGTTCCGCCGTACATGTGCAGTTCTGTATTATTAAGGGTTTCGTTGTCATTTGAATTGTCCATAGTTCCGTAAATTTTCAGAACTGTGGTATCGCCGCCAAAACCAAGCGAATCGTGAGCAGCGCACAATAGCTTCGCCCCATCGGCAATTGTAACATCGCCGGTAAATCGTTTATCGCCGCCAAAACCATTCGACAACGCTAACGTTCCAGAGGAAACGATTACACCGCCTTCGCAAGCAATAGAGTTCGTAAGCGTCAACGTTTTATCGCCGCTTTTGACAACCTCTCCCGATCCGGTAACAGCCGCGCTGAAAGTATTGTCAGTATTGCACGCAAATTCCAAAGTCGCGTTATTGACAACAGCCCCGGTTCCTAACGAGCCTTCGCCGGAGAGAATCACTTTTCCTCCTTTAATGGTCGTACCGTAGCCATAAGTACTGTTTGCTGTGAGTTCCAGATCGCCCTTGCCGTCTTTGACCAAAGCAGTTCCGCCGGAACCGTTACTAATGTTTGCGGAAATAGTCAGCTTAGCGCCTTCATCGACGTCAATCAAACCAGCGTAATCTCCCTCTGCAAAGGGCGTATCGGTAAGGCTTCGCAGCACAAAACGAGTTGCGGTAATTTTGTTTTGAGTTCCGGCTGTTACATGAATGGCGTTGTCAAAAATGAAGTTGCCGACATCGTTATTGCCGTTTCCTTCAGCGTAAATATTGCCGTTATTCATGTAAATAGCGTTATTGACGGTAATATGAGCGTTGGTTGAATCGTTTTTGAACGTACCGCCATTGCTCAGGTAAATCCCGCCAATTGCGCCGCCTTTATAGCCTAAAATATCGCCGTTGCCAGCCAGAACAGAGTTTGCGCCTTCGACGTAAACTTTGGCGCCCGGATTTAAACCAGCTGTACCGCCGGTTTTACTCAGTTTTAACGTCCCGTTTTTAACCGTGGTGTCGCCGGTGTACGTGTTGCTGCTGGTAGAAAGAATCAGCGTACCCGCGCCGTCTTTAATCAATCCGCCATCTCCAGAAAGAACGCCGGAAAGCGTGATGCTGTAACCCTCTTCCGGCTTGAACGTAACGCGATCGGCTCCCGTTCCGGTCAGTTCCATTTTGAGATTGGACGTCCAGTTGCCTTTGTTCGCCGTCAGGGAAGACGCCCCGGCTGTGATGGTTCCCTTTTCCAGTTTAATCACGTATCGACCGGAGCCGCTTTCTGTTGCCATAATTCCGCCGGTTCCTACGTTGAGCGTTCCGCCGGTCATGACGTACGTTCCAACTTGTCGAGCGTCGCGGGCGTTGAGGTTAAGACGTCCGGTATTGATCGTTCCACCGGACTGGTTGAGCGTACCATCGCCATCAACAGCAAGCCAGAAGCCAGTCTGCCCGCCGGACTCGTAATTGGGAACGTTAAGCGTCCCGCCTTTCATATTATACACTGTAATTGCAGTTGCATAATGACCCAGCGCCAAGGAACCGTTGACGGTAAAAGTTCCGCCGGTCTGCTCACCTGTGAATGTACAACTGGTATTTTTTTGAACAAAATAGGCTTGATTGCTAACTGTAACATTTGCATCATCTTGAATGTATAACGTTCCAGTGTTGTACGCGTACATATTAGTTAGCGAAACGTCGCTGTTTCCCTTGAATGTTACCGATCCGGCAACCCCTTGAGCGCCATTCTGACGAACGCCAAAATTTAAGGTTCCAATTGTGGTTTTACCGCCGCTGAATTCAATCAAAGAACCCGAGCGAAAGATGTCTAAGGTCCCAAACGTCGCCGTTCCACCTGTTTGATACAGCTGACCCGTTCCGTCCCAACCGACAGTCGTTGTATTGGCGGCAGTGAACGTACCGGAAGTAATATTGACTATGCCGACAGATCCAGACCAGTGCCCTAATCGATAGTCGTCGCCAGTTAACTTCACAGAGCCGCCGTCAACGGTCAACGTGAACGTCCCGGAACCGCTGTATCCTTTAAGAACCAGCTGGGTTGCGTTCAATTCGCCGCCGGAAAGGACTTTTACAGTCCCGCCGCCAGGGCTAAAATACCCGCAATTCACTGTTCCTGCAATATTCCAGGTTCCGGAATTCGTTTTATTGATTCTGTATACGTTGGTATCGTCGCTGGCGCTGCCAATAGTCCCGGTTGTGTTAAATGTATAAGAAGCAGTAACGTCAATTGTCGTTTCAGCAGCAAGCGTTATATCTCCAGTAAAGCTGTTGTTTCCGCCTGCGGACTGCAAGGTACCGCCGTTGGCGTAGATGTGCCCGGGAACGTTTTGCAAATTCCAGATTTGCAGCGTGCCAGCGTTGAGGTCAACGCCGTTAATCGCATTGAGCGAGTTGGCGTTGTTTTGCCCTATAACTGTGCCAGCGCCTACAACAATCTTTCCCACCGCAGAAGAATCGTTCATGAACAGCAACTGCCCGCCGCCGATTTTGGTAATCGTATACGGAGCGTCAGCGATAATCGCCGCCGTCATTTCCACACGGTTGGAATTGTTAATCGTGGAATCGCCCAAGACGGTCATCGTTCCCTGAACGAAACCTTTTCCCGAACCCGAACTGACAATCGCGTTCGTTTCGCCGTCGTCTGCAATTTGAGGATCCGTAATCGTTGTGTTCTCGTCGTTCAAAATATACGTCTCGGCGTTCGCAAACTGAACCGACAACAACGCCAACGCAATCAACGGGAGAATAAATCTGTATTTCATAATTAGACCTGTTAAGGGTGTGATGAAAGCTGGTATATTATTTATCAATATATATTATAATCCATGATTTTGATTTTAAATAATCATTTAGAATTTTTCCGAAAAATAATTTAGACAAATCGACAAAATGAGGAAAATAGAGAAATGATAAGCAACAAATTGCGTCAGTTTAGAAAATAAAATCAGGAAATATTTTCTAAACTGACGGTTCGCTTTGCTAATCCTGTTATAATTCTCTGACCTGTCCGGTTGCTTTGAGGTAAGAGACGCTGGTTAATCCAATGAAAAATAGTTCAGTAATGGGAGCGCAGATCAAACTTACGTAAGATAAGGGAATAAAGGAGCCAAGCAATGCCAATAAAGCGTAGCCAATTAGCGACATAATAAATAATGATAAAAATAAAACTCCAATCAACGTTAAAATATTTCGTCGAGCGATAAAACACGATAACTGAAACGATTTAGTCGCTGACAAGTTGGTATCCGCAATAAGCGGAAACAAGAAGAACAAAAATACCATGAAAAATATCGAAAATACAATACAGAAAATTATGGCAATAATAGAAGCTTTCATGAACAACAAAATAAACGCCAAAAGAAGAAAGAGTACGATTAAAAAACTCAACTGAAATAATGCAATCAAAATCCGTAAGGGCGAATCGAACCCGGAAAAGATCAGTCCCAGGCTGGCATTCTGATTTCTGCCGTAAGCGTTGAACAAACGAATACAGCCTATTATAAGAAATGCATTTACAACGAACTGAAGAAAGGAAATACCCAAAAGCAGATCCGATTTACTACTATATGTTTCAGTATTGTTATAAATCTTCCAGAATTGATTTGAGAAGTCATCAATTGATTTGTATTCAAGAAAATTATTCATAAGATCGCCAGAATTTGGAACTAATACTGATTCCGCAATGAAGTTTACGCTGTTTGACAACGCTAAAACAAGAAACATGAGAATCATAGCGCCAAAATGCTGCGAAACAATCCGAAATACAGATATCAGAGCGTCCATGGAAGAAAAGGGCTGTAACTTCAGGATTCGCGGCTGATGATACGACTCTCGCGTTGCATATTCAGGCAAAGGCTCTTCCTGAGGAGTCTGCTCTAATACCGGGTCAGTTGAATTGGCTGTGAGTTTAACATTCTCATTTGCCATCGATTCCGCTGAATAGACAAATTCTTTTTGACATGCTGGACAGCAAACGGTAAGTTCTTTTACGTCATCGGGAATATACAGTTGTTGTCCACAGGATTTGCAGGGAATGAACATTGGTGAAATTAGCGTTTAGGAAGGGGTTGTAAGCTCGAAGGAAATAACGAAACGGCCAACGGGCGCTTCGTTACGCAATTCGCTGATCAATAATGGATGTCGATCGTCTCGTCGCCAGATGAAACGTTAACGATCAATTACTGTTATTATATTTCTTATAATAGAAAATTCAAGAGGGGTTGGATGATTGACGTCCAAATTTAAGAAAGAATTGAATGAAGTATATATCTGATATATTAGTTAAATAAGCTGTTAAAAAAGCGGGAGTTTCGTTCGCGTCTTTCACGCCTTGTGAATATGTTACACTTAAAAAGCTCCTCGCTTCCTAATAAAATGTTTTATGAGGATTAAAGAGCAGAATTCAATTGCAATAAAATGAAATACTGAAAATTTCAATTATCGAATTCGCGGTAATGATATTATGATGTTAGTCTGTTTTTATCCTCTGAACTGTCCGGTGGCTTTTAGATAGGCGACGCTAATAACTCCAACAAGCAATGGCTCGTACAGCGCTTGAGCGATTGAATTGACAGCGTTATATGTAAAGAAACTGCCAAATATCGTAATAACAAACGCGTTGATAAACATCATCATGAGGGACAGAAGCGCGAGCGTTCCAAAGAGCGAAGCAATATTGCGCTTTGCGATCATAAACGACAGTTGAAACGCCTTTGTCGATGACAGATTGGAATCGGCAATCAACGGCATAACAAAGAACAAAAAGACCAGTAAAAACATGAATAGAAATATAAACAGCATAATTCCCAGGGGAACTAACCCAACTGCCGCAAGCGGGAGCAGGATAAACGACCCAACGAGGCTCGCCGCCGACAGCAAAACAAAAAACAGAAAACACGAAAACAATATCCGTTCTGGAGAGTCAAACCCGGAAAGCGTCAGCCAAAAGCTGGCTTTTTGTTTTCTTCCGTAGGCGTTAAACAAACGAATTCCGCCGATTAGAAGGAAAATGGACAACGTAAATGAAGTCAGACTAATTGCAAAAATCATCATTGCGGCAGTCGGAGGAATTGTTTCCGAGAATTCACGATACGCCTGAAGAACCTGTTCAAACGTTTCCTTTTCCGCCATCGTTCGCTGAATGTTATCCAATTCAGGAACGAAGGCGTGTATTGACCTGTTTGCGACAAATCCCGGCAGAGCGGTCAAAAGCGCAAAGAGAATCAAAACGCCAAAATGTTCCGAAAAGAGCTTATAAGCTGTGAACAGCGCATCCCAGGAGGAAAACGGCTGAAGTATCAAATTCCGCGGCAGATGATAGGATTCCCTCGTTGCAAATTCCGGCAGCGGCTCAACGTCTGGCTCTGGTTCAATAGCCTCGGTGTACGACTGCTCAGAAGGGATTTCGCGCGTCTCATTTGCGGTATCGCGTTCCGCCTGATAGATGAATTCTGTTTGACACGCCGGACAGCGAACGGTTATACCGTTTGCGTCGTCGGGAAGATACAGCAGTTGTCCGCAGGATTGGCAGCGAATGTACATGGGAGTATGGAACTGGGAATAGGGAGTAGGGAATAGGGATAGACGCGTCAGCCTCCGGAAAAAACGCGAAGCGGTTCATAAAGGGATTGAGGAATGAAGAGCTATTGAATTCGCCTCCGGCGAATTACTACTGCCTACTGCCTCTTGCCTACTGCATCAATCAACCGTCTCATTCTATTTTATACCCATATCCAACCTTGTCAATAGGCGAAAATTTATCTCGTTTAAAATCTTTCCGGGAACGTCAGAAAAATTCTGCAATTTTTCTTAAAAATTTTCTCTTTCCCCTCTGTCTTTTTGTTTTAGAATGCTGTACAATAAAACCGTAAAGATGAAGAAAGACTTTTTTCATAAAGAGATTATATCGTATGTTTAACGAGGGGAGATGTCAAAAGTCGTATTAGATAGAATCCTCTCATTCACATACAAATTCCTAACCGACGGCTCCTCTCATGTCAACCTCATCATCGAAAAAAGCAAAACCGTTCGACATTTTTCAGGCGCTCAAACAGGCGCCTGAAGACAGAGTCATTACAATTCCAGCAGGAGAATACCTGTTGAACAAGCCTCTGGAAATCAACAGAAACGTCAGCATTGCCGGTGAAACCGGAGATCCAGCGGACGTTAAGCTTATCAGCAAACATGGAGCCGCTGTCGTTATATCCGCCTCGTTTGCAAGGATTTGCGCTGTTACGTTTACCAATCTAAACGCTGACGAACTGGAAAGCTCGTCCAATTTGAACCGATCTTCGGTTGTGGTCGTCAAATCAGGAGAGTCCGAGATTGTCAACTGCGTAATAACCGGCAAAGGCGACGGCCTGGTTGTCAGCGGAGCTCAATCCGCTCCGGTTTTACGCCATTGCAAAATTGAGAACTGCTCCTGCGGCGGCGTCTGGATAGTAGACCGCGGCAGAGCGCTGTTGTATCGATGCAGCGTTTCCCAATGCGGACATGCGGCGCTTGCCGTCTGCAATCATTCCGTTGTCAAAGCGATTAAAACCGAAGTCCATCATGGGTTTAACATCGGCGCGTATATATATCAAAACAGTTTTGGTCGTTTTCGGGACTGCACTTTCCATCACAACGCTTTAACCGGATTTGAAATCAAAAACGAGAGCGACTGCGTCTGCGAATCCTGCCAGATGAACCACAATCAGGAACACGGCGTCTGCGTTTGGAACGACTGCGTTGGTCGATTCGAACATTGCGATATTTACGACAACATGTCGATTCAGTTTCTGAGCATCAACAGCTCTCCGCAGTTGATTAACAGCCAGATTCACGAATCGCCGGGCATTGGCGTCATGTTTCACGACAAAAGCGGCGGGCAAATGGAGTCGTGCGAAGTCTTCAACACGGCAGACGCCTCCGTTGTCGTTTCGGAAAGCTCTGAACCGACAATAACAGACTGCGTATTCCATCATGCGCGTCAGTCCGGCGTGATGAGCATTCTCAGCGCGCAAGGACGGTTTAAGAATTGCGAGATTTGCCTCTGTCAGGCGGGCGGCGTCTTTATTGCAGACAACGCTTCGCCAACGTTTATTGACTGCTATATTCATCACAACAAAGAGTGCGGCGTCCAGATTTTGAATCAGGGCGAAGGGAAATTCTATAACAACAGCTTTTTCGACAACAGCGGCTGCAACTGGCTGATAGAAAAAACCGCCGGCGACGTCGTTCGACAAGAGAATTCGCCCAACTGGTAATGCGGCGAATGTAAAATGGAAACATCAGGGATGTTGATTTCTGATGTTTATTCAGGGTTACTCTGTATACAGATTTAACGGAATGCTCTTCTCGGTTAAATCTTCTCGGTTCTATTCCAGCATTCTTTTTGTATAATGCAAGAGAACTGGAAGATTCAAGAGAATTACTCTTTCTTTTCTGGAGGCGTTGTTTGTATTTTTGCCTCTTTGAGTTTTTCAGCAACAAGTTTTTGTTGTTCTTCTGATATATGTATCAATCCATATGCACATTTTAATCGTTCGGAACCAAGTTGAACGGTTAGAAATTTATTCTCTCGCAGAATCACCAAGTCATGCAGATCGTCGCCGGTTTCATTTGAACGCTTATCGATATAAGATTCAAAATTATCTACCGGCTGACCATCATAAAGAATCAGGATATCTCCGGCCTGTAATCCATATTTTATGATATTTGAATCCTGTGGGACTTCCTCAATATATATCAATATGGGAATTATATCTCCTTGAACGTTATAGAACGTTACTTTTGAACGATTTCCCTGTTTATCATAACTAAATTTGATTTTAGCAAAACCGCTATCGCACAAGCATGGCTTATTATCAATGCCGAAATACGCTTCTTCCGTTTTTTTTCTCATTCTGTTGTATTTAAACTTAATTTTAGACACGCCTATATCATTCAAATAGGGTCTGCCATAGATATCGCGATACGATAATTCAATCAGATTCCCGCTATCATCATGTTTCATTTGATTATCTGGTTTGTCAGGATCGCCCATGGATATATTGCCGTCAATGTCATAATAAGATGTAAATACAATATTCCCTTTCTTGTCATATTCTCGAATTTTTTTTGCAACGCCAATAATGTTTGGGCATGGTTGAAAGTCAGTATTATAATAAGTTTCTTCAATGTTATTCCCCTTATCATCATATTTACATTTGACTTTAGAGAGACCGTTATTAGTCATGCACGGCTTGTTGTCAATTCCCCAGAATTCAGTTTGAATTTCATTTCCTCTTTTGTCATATATGGATGTCATTTTGGAATACCCATAAGAATTCATACAAGGTTTTCCAGCAATTCCATAATACGTCTTTTCGATAATGTTGCCATTTTTGTCATATTTCAATTTGATTGTTACGGCGCCCATATCGCCCATGTACGGTCTGCCATAGATATCGGAATGCATAAATTCGATTATATTTCCGTTTTCATCACGCTTAACAATATTTTTCGGTTTTTCAGAATCGCCCAAGCTTATATTACCGTCAACGTCATAAAAAGTCTGTAATACGAGATTGCCTTCCTTGTCGTATTCACGAGTGATTTTTGCGACGCCAATCTTATTCTGGCATGGCTGATTGTTAGCGTTATAATATGTTTCTTCAATAATATTTCCCTGATTGTCAAATATCCTCTTGACTTTAGAGAAGCCATCGTCAATTAAACAAGGCTTGTTATCGACTCCCCAATACCCTGTTTCGATAATATTTCTGCGTTTGTCAAATTTTTGCGTTAATTTGGCATACCCCTCTTTGTTCAAACACAGTTTGTCGTCAATGTCCCAATATGCGGTTTCGATAATATTCCCCTGATCGTCATATTTCTTTGTAACTTTAGAGAAGCCGTCATCGATCAGACAAGGCTTGTTATTTGCGCCCCAATATTCTGTTTCGATATTATTCCCACGATTGTCATATTTTTGCGTCAATTTGGCATAACCCTCATTGTTCAAACACAGCTTGTTGTTAATCCCCCAATATGCTGACTCTATCTTTTCCCCTCGTTCGTCAAATTTGTACGTCAATTTGGCATACCCCTCATTGTTCAAACACAGCTTGTCGTCAATGTCCCAATACGCTAATTCATTATTATTTCCTCTTTCGTCATACTTGTATGTTATTTTAGAAAAGCCCTCAGTACTCATGCAGGGCTTTCGATTAAATCCATAATACGTTTTCTCAATTTGCTTTCCACGTTCATTGTATGTCCATTTAACTTTATGATATTTTTTTTTACATTGCCATGGCTGAAGTTCACGATAAGGACCGTAATAAGCCTCCTCAATTTTATTCCCACATTCATCATATTTCTTTATGACTCTATGATATCCGTCTTTGTACAAATAGGGCGTCATGTCATAATCGTAATGCGCTCTTTCGGTTTCATTCCCGAACTTGTCATATTTATAAAGGATTACCCATTGTTTGGTATCGGTTCCATCGTAAGCTGCAATTTTGATATTATTCCCCTGCTCGTCAAATGTTCGTACATATTTGTAATAATATTTACATGGTTTTTCGTCAGCGTCGAAGTGAGCTTCCTCGATACGATTGCCCCATTTATCGTATTTGTAAGTAACTTTGGCATATATATCATCAATCAGACAAAGTTTTCCCTTTTCATTATAGAAAGACTCCTCTGTTTTGTTTCCCCGTTCATCGTATTTGAAATCTATTTTAGCATACCCCTTTGAATTCATGCAGAGGTTGTTTTCTGTATCGAAATATGCCAGTTCAGTTATCTTGCCATGTTCGTCATATTGATACAAAATTTTAGCAATATTATAGATGTTAAGGCATGGCTTGCCATCAATCCCAAAATAAGCATTTTCGACTTTATTTCCCTGGTTGTCGTATTTAAACGATATTATTGAATATCCCTCTTTAATCAAGCATGGTTTGCCGACTATATCATAATACGCCTGTTCGGTCAAATTCCCCCGTTCGTCATATTTTCTGGTGATTTTAGCAAAACCACCCTTATACAAACATGGTTTACCATCGACGCCGAAAAAAGCTTTTTCAATTACATATCCCTTTTCGTCATATTGCCTTGTACTTTTAGCGCATCCGTCAATATGCAAGCAAGGTTTATCATCTACGCCAAAAAATGCAATTTCAGTTTCATTCCCCCGATCGTCATATTTATACGTATACTTGGCAACCCAATCGTTATCAAGATATAAATTCCCGTAAAAATCCACGAACTCTTTCTTAACGACATTTCCATACTTGTCAAAAGTACGGACGCAGCGCATCCATCCGAGCTCGTTTAATATCAGATTGGCTTTTCGATTAAAGTATTTTACATCTTCCAGATTGCCTTGATCGTCATATTGGTAAGTTCGCAGAATCACTCCCTGTTTGTCAGGAAGCGATTTCCCATCCTGACCGAGATACAGTTTTTCAATAATTCGGCCGTATTCGTCCAGCTTGTATCGGAATCCTGCAATCCCCTGTTCGTCCGTAATAGGGACGTCATACAACGACTTCATAAAACGAACCTCAACGACTCGCCCTTCGGAATCCCGAATCAATCTCATTCTGGTTATTTCGCCGCGATTGACTTCGTCATCGCTGTCATCATCTTTGATAGACGTTAAATTAGTCAGAGAAGCCGCAGTGTCGCTTTGTTCATTGGCGCTCCAAAAATCAACGGTATTCATTTGCTTGCCGGAATATTTTTGCGACATCACAATTTTTCCATTGTTATCAAGCGTATCCCGCTGGACCAAAAAACCATCTTTATAGATGGAATAAACCGCGATCATCGGACGGTCTTTGAATTCAGCATTATCAATAGGAATTGGAACGCCTGATGAGTTTACGTGTTCCAATCGTATAACTTTTTTGTTTTGTGTGTAAATACGGTAGTGCTCTTTCCGATGTTTCCATTGGTCTGAGGACAGCGGGAAAATGCCTCGAGGAACGCCCCAATATTCTACATAATCAACAAAATAGCCAACGTGAACCCGATAATATCGATCCCAGGTCCAGATTCCCAAAACAGTAAAGAAAAATAAAAAGAACGCCGCAATGCAGGATCCTAAAATGATATTTCTTTTACGCCGCTGTTTGTCTCGCTGAATAAGCGTATCAGGGCTGACTTCCAGCATCCGCGCAATCACTTTCAGCAGAGAAACTTTGGGGCCTTCGCCTTCCAGTGAAACGCCTTTCAGTTCGTCGTTAATACCGTCGAGAACGGCGTGCAGCCTGGCTTGACGCTTTGCGTTTGCCTCGGGTGTCAGGTTAGAATAGGAGATGAATTCTCGCTTTTTTCGAAGAATGGGCGGAAAGCACTCCATTGACGGATCATCGCTGTTCGGCGTTCCTTCAATGATGTACGGAATGATTCTCTCATATCGCCCCATGAGAATGAAATTCTCAACTTCCTGATTCACCCATTCTGATTTAGCGCTTTCCGGGCTGCAAATCACAAGCAGAAAACGCGAATCTTCCAGCTCTCGGAGAATTGACTGCCCCAGCAAGCCCGCTGACAAATCCGTCATATCCCGAAACAACGGTCGGACGCGCTGAGGATATTTCTTGCCAGTAGCTGCCTCAAGTTCATTTCTAAGCACCGATGGCAGTTTGTAGCTTTCAATCTTTCTTTGAATCTTCTCAGCAATCTTTTTGTCTTTGCTGCTGTAGCTGATAAACGCGAAATAACGATAGGCAAGTTTGTCCTGCATGTTTTTTTCTTTTGTATAAAATAAATGGAACAGATTAAAATATATTTCAGTATATCACATTAAAATTTAACTTCAAGACAGTTAAACAAAAAAGAGCGCATGTTGAATCTAAAAAATTCATTACCTTTCTTAAAAATTATTAATATAATTGCAATAACGATTTATGGAGATTTTAACTTTTATGGAACACAAACTTACAGCCGCAATAAAAACACGATAATTTATCAGGATATTTGGCATTAAATGATAAATTTTCCAATTTATTTACCTGTTTCTTAAAAATTAAGTTGCAATCCCCTTCAGTTACGTGTATAATACTGACAACCATGGGAATTCCTCTTATATGAGTTATTTGTTAATAACTTTTATATAATAACCCCCTATATCTCACCAGGTTCAAACTAACCTGATGATTTTATTTTGTTATCCATATTGATAATAACAGGATTTAAAAATGGAGATTAATACGATGATTCGTAATATCATCTTGTGCATGTTCCTTATTATGGTCGTCAATTTTATCGGGTGTCATAAAACCACCAAATCTGACAGCCAACCGTCTGAAATCGAAACTGCGGACAGTTTTGACAACTCTAATACAGACATAACCGACAGTCAACCGTCTTCAAACGACGTTGTGAAAAGTATTGACAACAAACGTCAAAGCGCCAAATCCAGCAATCAAAAAGCAAATAAGACCAGCAAACGTCAAATCAACAAATCTGACAATCAACCATCAGTAGATGAAGCTGTCGACAATTTGGAAAGAGCGTTGCAAACTCAGAAAGCTAATGATAATTTCGGCAACAGCAGCGTTAATCGTTTTGAAGAGATGCTTAAATCCGGAAATATTGACTTTGATTATCGTTCTGAGAAAGGAAAGTATACAATTCTTCATTATGCCGCGCAGATGGGAGATCTGAACCGCGTTAAACTGCTCTTTGAGCGAATTCGAATACTTGAAGAAATGGGGACTGAGGTCAACACAAACGGCGTGTTGAATTTTGCAGTCGAAAGCGGCAATCTGGAGTTGGTTCAATGGCTGATAGAAAATGGGATGGACATTAATGAATACTCCCATGGCATTACAGCGTTACATTCTGCCGCTTTGCGCGGTAAATTTAAAATACTTGAATTCCTCCTTAGAAAGGGCGCAGACCCTAATGCAAGGAGTGAAAATGGAGAAGCTGTCTTGCAATATGCCGCCAAAAGCAACAATTTGGATGCCGTTAAACTTTTGGTTGCAAAGGGCGCAGACGTCAACGCAAAAGATGAACGTGGATATGCGGTCCTGCATTTTTCTGCCAACGGCGGAAATCTGGATGTATTTAAATATCTGGTCTCAAAGGGCGCCAAGATTAGCGCTAAAAGCAATAAAGGAATCACAGTCCTGGAAGTTGCCGTCCAAAAAGGCAACCTGCAAATTGTTGAGTATCTGCTTAAACAGGGGCATGAGTTTAATCAAAACTATCTGATGCAAGACGCAGTTAAAAGCGGTAATTTAAAACTGGTTCAATGGCTTGTCAAACAAGGTGTGAGCATCACTGCAACAGACGAAGAAGATTTGCCGCTGATACATGTAGCCGCCGAAAGCGGCAGTATGGAACTGATTCAATGGCTTG
Organism: Thermoguttaceae bacterium; assembly: GCA_017557195.1. Classification (GTDB taxonomy): domain Bacteria; phylum Planctomycetota; class Planctomycetia; order Pirellulales; family Thermoguttaceae; genus RUG11551. Next base: position 16,189 of record JAFZAL010000104.1, read on the forward strand.
TCAATCAGGGACAGGGTCTCAATACAAGAGACTGCCTGAAAAGATCAGTTTTGCATTCAGCCGCCGAAGGCGGTAATCTGAAAATGGTTATTTGGCTTGTTAACCAGGGTCTTGACATCAACGAGAAAGACAAATACCGCAATACTCCTTTACATTATGCTGTCGAAAACGGCAATTTTGAAGTAGTTAAATATCTGGTTAAAATCGGCGCCGACGTTACAATTAAAAACCATATTGGAAATACAATATTGCATGATGCCGCGCAAAGCGGCAATCTGGAAATCCTCAAATTTTTAGTTGAAAGCGGTATGAATCCTGCTCAAAGCGGGGGCATCCTGGGATCAATGACCGTCATGACTTATGCCGCCCAAAGCGGTAATCTGGAAATGGTTCAGTGGCTTGATCAACATGGCGCAGATTTCAAAGATCAAGGCGTTATGCGCTGCGCTGTCCAAAGCGGCAATTTGGCGCTGGTTCAATGGCTCGTTGATCAGGGTTGGAATATCAAGACTAATGGCAAAGCAAGCAGTCGGTTTCTCGGCTATGAAGACAGCTGCCTGTTGCATCTTGCCGCTAAAAGCGGAAATCTGGATCTGGTTATGTGGCTTATTGAACAGGGTCTGGACGTCAACGAAAAAGACCAGGATGGCAAGTCGGTTTTGCATTATGCTGCCGAAGGAGGTAATCTGGAAATCGTTAAGTGGCTTGTTGAACAAGGATTGGATGTCAACTCAAAATGCGACAAAGGACATTCAGCCTTAAGTTATGCTGGCCAGAACGAGAAATGGGAAACCGTTAAAACGCTCATTGAATTGGGCGCTAAGGTTAAATCAAACGAGCAGGATGTATGCAGCGTTATGATTAACGCCGCCGATGCCGCTCAATGGGAACTGGTCAAATTATTGGTTGAAAAAGGCGCTAATGTCAAAGCAAAAGACAGTTACGACATAACTGTTTTGCATACGGCTGCTTATAGCGGCAGTATGGATATGGTTAAATTCCTTGTTGAACATGGCGCGGACGTCAACGCTAAAAACTACTATGGAAAGACGCCCTTGCATAACGCTGCTGACAGCGGTTCTGCGGAAAAGGTTAAATTCCTCATAGAACACGGCGCGGACGTCAATGATAAATATGAGAATGACGTGTCTGTCTTGCATTGCGCCGCCCGAAGCGAAAATTTTGAGGTTGTAAAATGCGTCGTTGAACATGGCGCTGATCTTAAAGCAAAAGACAAATTCATGAGATCTCCCTTACATTTTGCCGCAATGGTGGGAAATCTGGAAGCAATTAAATACCTCGTAAAAAAGGGCGTAGATATTAATGGGACAGACATAGAAAACTTTACTGTCTTGCATTACGCTGCCAAAGGCGGAAAGCTGCCTGTGGTTGAATTCCTCGTTGAAAATGGATTAGATGTCAACGCAAAAAGCGATGAGGGAAAGTCTGTCTTGCATTCTGCAGCAGATAGCGGCAATCTGGAAGTGATTCAATACCTCGTTAAACATGGCGCAAACGTCAACGCTGTAAACAATGCTGGAAAGTCTGTCTTGCTTTTTGCAGCTGACAGCGGTCGTCTGGACTTGACAAAATTCCTTGTAGAAAATGGCGCAAACGTTAATGCTAAAACCAACATTGGCGTGTCTATTTTGCAGTACGTTGCTGAAAGCGGATATCTGGAAGTGGTTAAATGCCTCGTTGAACATGGCGCTGATGTCAAATCAAAAGACGATGAGTTAAGGACAGCCTTACATTGCGCTGCAATACGCGGAAATCTGGAAGTATTTAAATATCTTCTTGAACATCGCGCTGATATTAATGCAATGGATATAGACGATTGTACGGTCTTGCATTATGCTGCCAAAGGCGGAAATCCGGATGTAGTTAAATTCCTCGTTGAAGAAGGATTAGACGTAAACGCGAAAAGCAATAACGGAAAAACTGTTTTACATTCTGCCGCTGAAGGCGGAAATCTGTATGTAGTTAAATACCTCGTTGAAAAAGGAGCTGACGTTAACGCAAAAGACAATGATGGAAAGTCTGCTGCGAATTTAGCCAAGCATTTAGACTTGGAAAATTGGCTAAGAAATCACGAAGCCAATTAAAAGGAGAATTCTCATAACTGACAATGCACCGATTGCAGATCAGAATCCTCCAGTAATTGGTTCCGATATTATTCAAGGTCCGCAAATTTACGGATTTAACGGATAAAACCAGGCGCGAGAATCGCTATGAATTTTTCTCGCTAATTTTTCGGACTTCTCCTTCAATCCTCCTGTTTGTGAAGATTGAAGGAGAATTGATCCACTGCTTTTGGCTGGATTCCGTTATTAATTCTCTTCTTTGACTTCCTTGAGTTTTTCAGTAATCAGTTTCTGTTGTTCTTCTGAAAGGAAAGTTCCACACAACAAACAGCCTAATTGTCCGGGACGAATTTGAATAGTGATAAATTCATTATCTCGCAGAATGACCAGATCATGTGGATCTTCTCCGGTTTCTTTAGAACGCTTTTGGATAAAAGATTCCTTTCCCGCGACCGGCTGACCATCATAAAGAAATATAATATCGCCTTCATGAATTCCATATTCAGCTGCTTTTGAGTCCGATAAAACCTTCGCTACTTTAACATAAATGGGAATTTCATTTCCATGAACATCATAGAACGTCTGCTTAATGATTTTTCCCTGCTTGTCATAATCTAACGTCATTTTAGAGTAGCCATCCTTGTATAAATACGGCTTGTCTTTGAGGTCGAAATATGCGCTTTCGATCAAATTGTCATTATCGTCAAAATGACCCACTAATTTATAGACGGCATCCATTTCTTCGCATTCATTGTCGTTACGGTCAAAATAAATTTCCAACGTATCAGTAGTCTGTATTTCATCCGAATCATCATCCGAATCATCTTCAGGTTCATCATTCGAATCATCATGAGATTTGGGGTGACAAGATTGACCGTTAGCGTCATAATAAAAAGCGCCCTTCAATTTCCCGTCTTTGTCATATTTGTAAATGGCTTTAGAATATTCATCGTCACACATGCACGGCAATCCGTCTGTTCCGAAATAAGCTTCTTCGGTTATTTTGCCGTGAATATCATATTTTAGAGCAAATATCGCATGTCCTTCTTTACACAAGCACGCTTTATTGTCAACGCCGAAATATGCAATTTCTGTTAAATGTTGCAGTTCATCATATTTATATGTTGTTTTTGAGCTGCCATCATCACAAATACATGGCTTACCGTCTGTTCCGAAATATGCTTTTTCGATTACTTTATCATACTCGTTATATTTCCTCGTAACTTTAGCGTAGACGTTCTTAAACAGACTCGGTTTATTATCCGCCCCGAAATAAGCTTCTTCTATTTTACGTCCATGATTATCATATTTAATTGAATATTTATAATAACCAAGATTACACTGGCAAGGTTTATTATTCATGTCCTCAAAATACATTGAGGCAACCTTATCTTGATCGTCATATTCACGAACCAAGTATCCACGAACATTCTTGTATGGTTTGATAGTAAAATGCCAAATTTCTTTTGCGAGTTTACCATTCTCATGATATATCTTGTTTATACGAGTAAATGGGACGTCTCCGCCATAAACGCATGGATTTCCTTCAGCATCGAAAACTTCACGCAAAACTTCCTGGTTATTTTCGTTGAATTCAGATCTGAAACCAGCAATATTTGCTATACTTTGGCATGCCTTGTCGTTAACGTCAAATAGAGAATATTTGGTCATATTTCCATGATCGTCATATTCACATTTGATTTTAGCAAAGCCGAGACCGTTCATCACAGGTTTGTTGTTTATGTCTAAATACACAACATCGGTAATATTGCCATAACTATCATATTGGCCTCTGATTTTAACGTAATTATTCTTGTGAAGATAAGGTTTGCCATTCACGTCGAAATATGCCATTTCGATAGGTTCTCCATTACGATTATAATCGTACGTGATTTTTGCGAAACCGTCCTTTTGCAGACATGGTTTGTCATTAATGTCATAAAAAGACTGACTGACCAAAAAACCTTGATTTTTGTCATATTCCCTTTTAACTTTAGAGTACCCTAAATTATTATATTTACATGGCTTGCCGTCATTGCCATAATATGCAATTTCAGATACGTTATTGCGTTCGTCTAATGTATACACAACTTTCGAGTAGTTTTTATCACATAAACATGGTTTGCCATTAGCGTCGAAACAGGATTCCTCTATTATTATATCGGTTATTGGGTCATATTTTTGGATGAGTTTTGAGTAACCGAAGATAGTGTTGCATGGTTTGTCGTCAATTCCACAATAATCCATTTCTACAAGATTATCATTTTCGTCATATTTCATTATGAGTTTTGAATATCTTTCCTTACCCAGACACCGCTTGTCCTCAATATCGTAAAAGGTTTCTTCAGTGATATCGCCTTTTTTGTTATGTTTCCACACTACCTTTGAAAAACCGTCCTTATGCATACACCGCTTGTTGTTGATGTCGAAATAAATCCTTTCTTTTATGTTTCCTTTATCGTCATATTCGGCTTTCCAGCCCGCAATTCCATCGTTTGAATAACAATTTTTGCCTGATGCATCAACGTATTTTTCTTCAACGCAATTTCCATTTTTGTACGTTTTTATACAATGCATCCATCCAAGTTCGTTCCGCACCGGTTTGCCATTCTTATCTAAATATTTAATATCATTCAGATTTCCAGAACTATCATATTCATATTTTCGGCGGGCTACGCCATGGATGTCAGTGCAGGGTTTTCCACACATGTCAATATAGATTTTATCGGTAATTCGCCCTAAATTATCCCGTTTGAGTTCGAAGCCGCCAATTCCATATTCGTCAGTTATCGGTATATCGTAGAAGCCCCCGCTATGAAATCTTTCTTTTGTTACATGTCCATCATTATCCCGTTCAAGAAGTAAAACGTCAATACCGCGTTCAACACTTGGGAAGACGTTTAATACAGATTCCGTTAATGAAGATATGTTCAACAACGACGTGGGGTAATCCATATTATCTTTATTTTTTGATTCAAACTTCACCCTCTGTAAGTTGTTGCCTGAGTAGCGAAAAGTCATGATAACCTTTCCGTTGCTTCTTAAATTGTTTCTTTGAACAAACTGCCCTGTTTTGTCATTATATTCATACTCCGCGACCATCGGTCTGTCTTTTAATTCAGAATGGCTCACAGAAACAGGAATATCGACCGAATTTACGTGTTCTAATCGTAAGATTCTCTGATTTTGTCTGTAAATTCGGTAGTGGCTATTCCGATTTTTACATTTGTCTGGAGATAACGGAAAAATTCCTTTTGGAACGCCCATAGACTCTACGTAGTCGGCAAAACAATCAATGTGAACGCGATAATAACGATCCCATACCTTATAACCCAGGTAAGAAAAGAGAATTACAAAGAACAATGCAATGCTTGACGCCTTAATGATTTTCTTCTTTAGCCGCTCCCAGTCCCGCTGAATAAGCGTATCAGGATCAACTTCCAGCATCGTTGCGATTACTCTCAATAGAGATTTTCTGGCGTTATTTCTTGAACGCGAAATACCCAACAACTGACCAATGCCGTCAAGCTTTTCTTTCAGTAGAATCTGGCGCTCGATATTTTTCTCGTGGCTTATTTCAGGAAAATCAATAAATTCTCGCTTTTGGCGAAGAATCGGTGGAAAACATTCCGTTTCCGGGTCGCCGCTGTTCGGAACGCCGTCAATGATGTATGGAATGATTCTGTTGTACCGACCCATGAGAATAAAATTTTCAATTTCCCAGTTTACCCACTCGGACTTGGCGCTGTTTGGAGAGCAAATTACCAGCAAATAGCGGGACGCTTCCTCTTTTTTGAGAATAATCTCACTTAACACGCTAGAGGTGAATTCAGATTCGTCAAGACATAACGGTTTAACAGGTTGCCGATATTTCTTTGTCTCAAGCTCCTTCCGAACCACAGTCGGCAACCGGTAGGATTCTATTTTATCACGTATTTTTTCGGCAATCTTTTTGTCTTTGCTGCTGTAACTGATAAACGCGAAATAGTGGGAAAACGGATAATTATTGAGGATGTCTTGCATGGGATTTTCTATTTTGAAAAAAATGAAACATGATTCAGGTTAATCTTATATATAATATTGTACCAATTGTACTAAAAAATAGAATAGGGATTATTTGTACACATAATAATAGAGCGTTTTTTTCTGTTAAGAAGTTAAAATCTAACAATCTCGATTCGGGAAGATTCCAGATTGAATTCTTATCTATTATCTCAACCTTGATTTGAGAATCCCGCGTCTTTCTTACCCCCGATTGAAACGCGCTGTGTTAGCGCTATAATAAGAATATGTACAATAAATCCGGGGCGTCTGCAATGACGTTCAAATTCTTTCTGCTGGCAGTCGTTTTGCTAATCGTTGTAACAGCAGCGATTCTGTTCGGGTCCGTTTGGATACCGCCGACAGAGCTGATACATTCGCCGCTGCTGAGAATGCGCCTGACCAGAGTTCTTGCCGGGGCGCTCGTTGGGGCGGGGCTGTCGGTTTCCGGGACGGTCTTTCAGGCGATACTTCGCAACCCGCTGGCAGACCCGTACGTCTTGGGCGTGTCCTCCGGCGCAGGACTGGGCGCGGCTCTGACAATGGCGGCGGGCTTGGGTCTGTGGGCGGCGTGGACGATTTCCGCCGGCGCGTTTTTAGGCGCGCTGCTGTCTATCGGATTCGTTTATTTTATCGCCCGGGAACGCTCCGGCGCGGTTCACGTCTATACGCTTTTGCTGACCGGGGTCATGTACAGCGCGTTTGCCAGCGCCGGACTGATGATCGTCTTTATTATGGCTCCGAACGAACGCCTGCCGGGTATTTTATGGCAGCTGCTCGGGTCGCTTCAGATTTACGATTCCCGACTTCTCTGGATTAGCGGGACGGTTATCGCCGTCGGGATTATCGGGGCGGCGCTGACGGCTCCCGCTCTCAACCCGATGATTTTAGGAGACGACAAAGCGCATTCGCTGGGCGTCGACGCGAACCGAACCCGCCTGACCGCGTTTGTTTTGGCGTCGCTCATTGCCGGCGCGTGCGTGAGTCTTTGCGGACTAATCGGATTCGTCGGGCTGGCGGCGCCGCATATCAGCCGATGTCTGTTCGGACAGGACTACCGACGCCTCGTTCCCGCCAGCGTCCTGACCGGGGCGACGCTTCTTATCGCCGCCGACCTTCTGGCGCGAAGCCTGCCGCTGACCGGAGCTATCGCCGCAGAAGCCCCCGTCGGAATCGTTACCGCGTTAATCGGCGCACCCTTCTTCCTGGTTATCATGTCCAGAAGAAAAGCAAGCTCGTAACGCAGCTGGACAAGAGCGAAATCAAGATTACTCTTTTGCGCCTTGCTCTTTGAGCCATTCAACCAGTTTTTTATTCCTGCTTGTCGCAGCGCACGCTAAAACCGTTGTTTCATTGTTAGATTTTGCATTAATATCCGCCCCTTTTTCTACAAGCCATTTCACCAGTTCCAGATTCCCGGTATAGGCAGCAAAATGCAAGACTGACATTCCGTAACAGTCTTTGGCGTTGACGTCCTGTCCTTTTTTTACGAGCCATTCAACCATTTCCAGATTGCCGCATCTGGCGGCGAAATGAATGGCAATCCTTCCGTTATGGTCTTTTGCGCTGAGGTCGGCGCCTTTTTCCACGAGCCATTGAGCCAGTTTTAGATTCCCGCTATGGACTGCAACATGCAATACTGTTATTCCTGTGAGAAAGTCTTTTGAATTGACGTCAGCGCCTTGATTTACCAGCAATTCAACCAATTCCAGATTGCCGCTTGTGGCAGCGGTTGGAATTGCATCATTAGCCCATTGGGCTTTATCTTGAATTTCTACCCCATTTTTCATTAACCATCGAACCAGTTCCGCGGAACCGACGGAAAGGGCTTTATCCATAACGGTTGTACCAGTTGCGTCTGCTGCGTTGACGTCAGCCCCTTTTTCTACAAGCCATTTCACCAACGCCAAATTCCCGTTCAGGACGGCGCCATGCAAAATCGTATCGCCAGAATCATTTTTTGCGTTGACGTCCAGCCCCTGTTGTATAAGCCATTGAACCAGTTCCAAATTACCGCTTATTGCTGCAAAATGCAGAACCGTGGTTTTGTCGTTGGTTTTAGCGTTGACGTCCAGTCCCTGTTTTACAAGCCATTTGACAAAATCCAGATTGCCGCTTAAGGCGGCATAATGCAAAACCGTATGTCCATACTCCGTTTTTGCTTTGACGTTTGATCCCTTTTTTATAAGCCACTTGACCAACTCCTGATTACCGCTAAATGCGGCATAATGCAATGCCGTCTCGCCAAATTCTGTTTTCTCATTGACGTCCGCTCCCTGCGATACCAGCTCCTGAACCAGTTTCAGATCTCCTTTGACAGCCGCATAATGCAGCAAACTGGCGTCTTTAACTGTTCTGATTGTTAAATCATGATTTCCAGTTTGCAACATCTGTTCAAAATAGTTAACGGAAACGTTATCAAAGAAAAAAGTATTAATCAATCTTTGATGAGTAGAATTCTCCGCGCCGTAACATAAACCGGCAAGGCACGCCCAACAAGCAAATAAAACGCTCAAAATGAATGTTCGGTTAATCATAATTCTACGCTGTAAATAAAGAAGAAAACAAACGAAGAAACCATCGTTTACACAACGCAAACGATGGACTTTATATTCATATTATAGGCGATTTTGGCAGTTTATGCAAGAGCGATTAAATGTATACTGAAAGAGGGGGGGATTATAAATTACACATTTGAACATATCCCCACGTCTTTAGACGTGGGTAATATGAACATTTAAAAAAATCGTAGCCCCCAGATTTATCTGGGGGACTAAACAAACGCGCCTCTCCCCAAACGCTTCCCCTCCCCTCCGTTCCCCGCTCCAAATGGAGCGGGAACGGAGGGGAATTCGTGCGTTATAATATATTTTGCGTTGCTTTTAGTCCCACACCTAAAAGTGTGGGCTACGATTTATATGCTCATTTTATCTATTAACTCAACCCAAAATTTATCGCACCCGTTGGACAAGAGCGAAATCAAGATTACTCTTTTGCGCCTTGCTCTTTGAGCCATTCAACGACTTCCTTTTTATTGTGACTCATGGCATACTTTAAGACGGAAGCAATCTGGCTTTGTGCATTGATGTCTGCGCCCTTGGAAACGAGCAATTTGACCGTTTCCAGATCGCAGCGGTAAGCGGCTATATGCAAGACGGTCATTTTGTGATTATCTGCTGCTCTGACGTCCGCGCCTTGTTCCACAAGCCATTTAACCAGTTCTGCATTCCCGGTTGCTGCGGCAAAATGTAAGGGCGTCATTCCATCAATGTTTTTGACGTTGACGTCAAGCCCTTGTTCAACGAGCCATTTTACCATTTCCAGTTTGCCTTTGGCTGCGGCGCCAGTCAAAGCTGACCCGGCAGGGCTTGTTGCATGGACGTCCGCGCCTTTTTCAACAAGCAGCTTAATGAATTCCAAATCGCAGTGTATTGCAGCAGACAGGATTACTTGTTTGTCTTTAATTACATCGTCAGACGACTTGGAAAAGAGATAATACGCCATTGCCTGATTATTGTATTGTATAGAAACCAGCAAGGGGGTTCGACCGGCAACGTTTTTTGCATTGACGTCTGCGCCCTGTTCTACAAGCCATTTAACCAGTTCCAGATTGTCGCTTTGAACGGCATAATACAAGACCGTCGCGCCAGCTCTGTTTCTGGCATTGAGATATACGCCCTTTTTCACAAGCCATTTAACCATTTCCAAATTACCGCTTGCGGCGGCAAAATGAAGAAGCGTGGTTTTGTCGCCGGTATCAGCGTTGATGAACAATCCCTTTTTGATAAGCCATTTGACCAAATCCAGATTGCCGCTTATGGCGGCAAAATGCAAAACCGTCAATCCACGGTCAGTTTTAGCGTCGATGTCAGCGCCCTGCTTTATAAGGCTCTTGACCAACTTCTGATTACCGCTAAATGCGGCGCAATGCAATACCGTTTCGCCAAATATGGTTTTCGCATTGACGTCCGCGCCCTGCGAAACAAGCTCTTGAACCAGTTTCATATCGCCTCTTATTGCGGCATAGTGCAGCAAACTGGCGCCCTTAGCTGCTTTGAATTTTAAATCATAATTCCCTGTGTGAAGCATTTGCTCAAAGTGTTTAACAGCAAAATCTTCAAATATCGATTTAAACAGTTCTTGCTGAAATGGATTCTCCGCGCCGTAACACAAACCGGCAAGGCACGCCCAACAAGCAAATAAAACGCTCAAAATGAATGTTCGGTTAATCATAATTCTACGTTGTAAATAAAGAAGAAAACAAACGAAGAAACCATCGTTTACACAACGCAAACGATGGACTTTATATTCATATTATAGGCGATTTTGGCAGTTTATGCAAGAGCGATTAAATGTATACTGAAGAACCTTTCCGGGGGGCGGGTATTACCCGCCTAAACAAACAACCTTTGAATACGCGGACAATGTCCGCTTCCCAGAAAACTTTCCGGGGGGCGGGTATTACCCGCCAACAAACAACCTTTGATTACGCGGACAATGTCCGCTCCCCAGAAACCTTTTACGACTATCCCCCCGTTCCCCTACGCCGTCTTTATTCCCCCGTCGCCGCGTTTCCAGTTCACGGGGCAGACTTCGCCGTACTGTTCGTAAAACTGAAGCGCGTCGACCATGCGGAGTTCTTCGTCGACGTTTCTGCCAAAGGGGAGGTCGTTAATCGTTTCGTGTCGGACGATGCCGTCTTTGTCGATTAAAAACAGACCTCGTAGAGCCATTCCGCCCGGCAGGAGAATCCCGTATGCCCGGGAGATTTCCTTGTCGAAGTCCGAAATGAGCGGATACGTCAGCTGACCCAGCCCGCCGTTCTCCCGGGGCGCGTTGACCCACGCCAGATGTGAGTACTGGCTGTCGGTCGAACAGGCTAACACCTGAACGTTTCTCGACTCGAAATCCGCGATGGCGTCTGAAAATCCGTGCAGTTCTGTCGGGCAGACGAACGAGAAATCCAGCGGATAAAAAAACAGAACGACGTATTTCCCGCGATAATCTTTCAGCGACACTGTACCAAACGACTTATCCGGCATTATCGCCTGCGCGGTAAACTCCGGCGCAAACTGCGTTATTAGACTGCTCATAAAAAATCTCCTGTTGATAAAATTGGAATGAATTTTGTAAATCAAAAGAATTATAGAAGAATAGGAAAGAGAGAAACAACGATCCAAAAGAAAACGCATAGACGCTGATTGATTCTTTGTGTTCTATGTGTTCTTTGTGGTAAAGAATATTTTGAAGTTGTAGAATACGGCGGACTTCGTCCGCGACCCGGTATGATTTTTGGCTGCGGCGCAGGACATGAGCGGGGCAAAGTCTGGATTTAACCCGATAAAACTAAAAATACTCTTTCCACATATCTGACGCTGACGAGAACGCCCAATCTTCCGGTTTTTCTACGGTTCTTCCGTTCCACGTTAACCCGACAGGATTGTTATATATGTATTTCGTCATATTGGAAAAGTGGGCTTTTGAACGAATTGCGCGGTCAAAAAAGTCGATATTCCAAACGGACTGTTTCAAATCGTCAGGGTAATCTTTGATTACTTGACGATAGATTTCGCTCTGGCGAATAATGGGGCTGGTATTGGATTTCCACGTTTTGACAATATCAGGCAGAGAGTAACCGGGATACGGTCGAAAGAGTAAATGAACGTGGTTGGGCATGATTACCCATTCATAAAGATCGTATGCCTTTCCATCGAATTTTAGCCAAGTCTGTAAAACGATTTTTGCTATTTCCGGATATTTTAACAAGCCGCAGCCGTAACCATGATGAAGACACTCTTCCGTAAGACGGCGCAAGGTGTAATCTTTCATATCCCATTTAACAGTGGAAGCTATTTTCTCGATTCTCCGAACTTCGCTCTGAGGAATGCTGTCCCAAAGACGATAGGTCATAGCTTGTCTCTGACCGGGAATGTCCCAATGGGGCAAATCGCGTCGTTTATATCGATATTTATTAATTCCTCTGTTAAACATTTGATTAATGATAGGAATTGACCTGCTTTGGTACTGCGACGTAGTCGGTAACGCTCACGGGTCGCGGACGAAGTCCGCAGCCCTAAATTTCTTTATATTATCAAAAATTATTTTATCATATTTTTAAACGTTTGCAACTCTAAGCTCTCTTTATAAAATTAAATATAATATTTTTTCCTGAAGCGGACTTCGTCCGCGACCCGGTATGATTTCTGGCTGCGTCGTCGGGTGTGTGCAGGACAAAGATTTTTCTTTTTCCTGAAGCGGACTTCGTCCGCGACCCGGTATGATTTCTGGCTGCGTCGTTGGGCGTGTACAGGACGAAGATAAAAACTGACCCGCTAATATGTATTGCGTAGTCGTTAACGCTCACGGGTCGCGGACGAAGTCCGCCGGCCTAAAAATTTCTTAGTTCCGGGAATTTCAGGATGAA
>JAFZAL010000015.1 GCA_017557195.1 Thermoguttaceae bacterium
GGCGGCTTCTGCAACGGCTTTTTTCGTACCGCCCGCCTGGAACGCTTCCGCCTGTTTGATCATCAACTCGGCTTTAGACGCTGCAATGACGGCTTGTGACACGTTTTCGCCTTCGATCGCCTTTGCGTTGGCGTCTGCCAGACGAATTCGCATTTCCCGTTCCGCTTCCTTGATTTCGGCTTCTTTCTCGAATTCCGCCTGCTGCTGAGCGACGCGTTCCTCTTTGGTGAACTCGGCAATCTGAATGTTCTTGTCGCGTTCCGACTTCTTGACTTCCGCCTCTTTCTGGAACTCCGCCTGCTGTTCGCCGATGGTCTGTTCTTTCGCCAGGTCTGCCAAACGAATCTGCTGATCTCGTTCCGCCTCGCGGGTTCCGATGTTCATGTCGCGGTTGGCTTCCGAAACGCGAACCGCCTTTTCCCGTTCTGCGTTGGCAACGGCGACAGCGCCCATCTTTTCATTTTCCGCTACGTCGCCGCGCGCCTTCTGAATCGCTTCAGACGCCGCTTTCTGACCAATCGCTTCGATGTACCCTGACTCGTCGGTAATGTCGGTGATGTTGACGTTGATGAGAATCAGACCGATTTTTCGGAGTTCCGGTTCCAGAGAATGTTGAATCTTTTCCAGAAACTTGTCACGGTCGCGGTTGATGTCTTCAATCGGCATGGACGCGATAACCTGTCGCAGCTGCCCGAAGATGATGTCTTCCGCCTGCTTTTTGATTTCCCCGAAGGACAAGCCGAGAAGTCGAACCGCCGCGTTTTGCATCAGGTCGTCGGACGTTCCGATGGCGACAGTAAACACGCTGGGGACGTTGACGCGGATGTTTTCCAGCGACAGCGCGCCGCGCAGAGGAACTTCGATCTGCATCGGTTCCAAAGACAGCCAGGCGTAGTCCTGAATAAACGGTTTGACGAATCGCGCGCCGCCGGCAATGCAGACCGCCGACTTGCCTTTTTCCGTCATACCGTAAATGACGAGAATTCGGTTGCTGGGGCAGCGTTTATAACATTTCAGAAAGAGAATAAACAGCCCTGCAAGCAGCAAAACAATCAATCCGATAAAAATCGCTGGATAAAACATCGATGACTCCATAAAATGGTTAATCTGAGAGAGGGGTAATAAATTTGTCATGATTATTTCCTCTGAAAGTATTTGGTTGATATTGTAACAGGAACTTCCAATAATCATCAGAACTTCCAATATGTTTTTCGTCTGTCATTGAGCGTTTAACGCCGGACGCGAACGTCATTCTTGAATTTGCATATTACAACTCTTCGAATGTAAAATACGCAGTTTATGATAATTATACACCCTTTAATGAAAAAGAATGAAGAAAACAGGAAAGACAAGCAAAATATTATTAAAAATATTTAAGATGAATTGAATGTAACGATTGTAACGGATATAGCGGGTTGGAAATCATTGTGAGCGCTTTTAGTTCAGGAATCAACGCCTGTTGAGTTGGCTGGTTTTGTTCTTTGAGATAGAAGGGTTCGTGCGTTCGGACGCGCAGATCAAAGACAAGGTTAAAGGGCGCTGTCTTTACCAGATGAGTATAATACTCGCAGTAAGAGTTTAATTTGCAACCCTTTTTTAGGAGATAGATTCATGAATGTCAATACAGTACTGAAATTTGCAGGACTGCTGCTGTTGATTATCGGCGGTCTGAACTGGGGATTGGTTGGTCTTTTCGACTTCAATCTGGTAAGCTATATATTCGGCGACAACTCGTTTTTGACGCGAACGATTTACATTCTCGTTGGATTGGGGTCTTTGGGCGTTACCGCCGCTTTGCCGGAATTGCTGGGCTTTACTGACTCGGAAAAATACGTTTAGAGCTTTAATCAGAAAACGTCAATCGCATCAAACATTGAAAGACGGTAATATTTATTTCGTTACCGTCTTTCATTCATTCCAGACTGCAGCGTCGCTCTATTTACCGTCCACTTCTTCCGCCATGCGTTTCATGCCTTCGTCGTTGCTGATTTTTGGCATGTAGCCGAAATCTCTTTTGGCGGCAGAAATATTAAAGAAATTGCTTACCGACAGCTGAACAGCGAGAAATTTTGACATGGGCGGGTCTGACTCTCGTCCGATAAGCGACCAGATAAAATCGTAAACCGCGCCGATAGCGTATGCGGCAGAAAACGACATCGTCTTTTGAACAGGCGGCAGATGATAAAGTTTCAGCAATTGGTCAATCCATCCCCAACAGTTGACAGGGTCGTCTTGTGACAGAAAATACGCTTTTCCAGCAGGGACAGACGCAGCGCCGGCGGTCATGGCGTCCATGGCGGCAATGTGTCCGTCAGCTGCGTTTTCAACGTAGGTTGTATCGACAAGATTTTTCCCTTCTCCAACGCGTCGCAGAATTCCCGCTTTGGCTCGTTGAATCAGACGGGGAATGAGATTGTGGTCTCCGGGTCCCCAGATCAGATGAGGCCGTAAAGCGCAGGTGGAAAGCGTCTGCCCGTCAGCCGTTTGACGACCGTTGAACGCCAGCGTTTTCTGTTCCGCCATCGCCTTGCTGCGCGGATAATGAGCGTTAAAGGATTTGGGATACGGAGTCGATTCGTCAACGTTTTCCAAAGAATAATTTGTAAAAACAACGCTGGGACTGGACGTGTAGACCATTCTGGCGACGTTGCACTTCAGACAGCCGTTAAGAATGTTTTCCGTCCCAACAACGTTGGTTAAATAGTATCGATTCCAGTTTGCTCCGATTCCAGCTATGGCGGCAACGTGAAACACTGCGTCCACGCCGTTACAGGCGTCTGCAACAGCGGACGAATCCGCCAGGTCGCCCAGGCGCATTTCCATTCCGCGCGCTTCCAGTTCCGGCTGTGAATGCCGAGCGAAGCCGCGAACGGAGTCCCCGCGCGAAATCAGTTTTTCTACGATATGTCGTCCCAAAAAACCTCCAGGACCGGTTACGAGATATTTCATAGCAACAAAGTCATTAGCGCCATGCTCAAGCTGGTAAAGTTAAATAATATGTGTAATACGATACTCGGAAGAACCGACTGCGTTCGATAATATAAAAATCCAAATACGAGAGCAAGTGGAATTAAGCAAATCGGATCTGGAATGAAATGAGCGCCGGTTAATAATCGGATAAAAAGCAAAATAAACGCTAATATGTATGTAGGAACAATTATCCATATCCATTTAACGCCATAAAACGCCAATCTCGGCGCTTCTCGCCAGCTTCCAAACATGTCCCGCGGACGCAAACGTCGAACAAAGAAAAGGTACGAATAACATATTATCGGAAACAGCGTCCAGGCAATGCACGCTACTGTTACGGTTCGAATAATGCTTTCAATGGATTCATTTGCCATTTCCTGAGATCGATAATGAACCAAAGCAAAAAATAACGCCGGCAGAGTAATGCTTATAACAGATATTAGCCAATTGCAGATTTTGACATTTATGTGAAGCCGCTTTCTAAACAGCTGCGTTAAAATGCCTTGAAGACAGTTTTGAAGCCCCGCGCGAAAAAGCAGTTCTTCGTTAATCGGAGCAAGAATGCAAGCCATATAAAATCCCAGACCAATATAAGTCCAGTTTCTGGTTTGAACCAGTCGTAAAACAGGATGAGCCTCGTCAGGTCTTTCCTGTTTGACTATTTCTGTCGACGGCGTTGAAGAGTCGTTTGACTGACTCCGTATTTCACGAGCGCTGGGAGAAGGATACAGGGCAATAAGCGTTAGCGAAGGCAAGAACATGAACAACAGCGCTGCAAGGATTAATTCCAAAATATTGCAATGCCATAACGAATAACGACGTTTTGGAATCCACCACGACAGAATGTTTATCAATATTGAATTCATAAAAGTATATTATATATGAAAACCAAAGTTTAGCAACAGGGGGCGCGAGCGTTTCAGGAATTGCAATAAGTACAAACAGTCTCCGCTTTGGAAACAAATGCAAGATATAAAAACTCATCCGACAAACAAGCGTCTGGAAGGTTTGCTGCGCTAACGCAGACGCTTGGTTGACGGATGAGTCGATGTTGGCAAGCGGATCTGAAAACCGCTATTATACGTCAAACAGATTTAATATCTGATTATATGTAACGGATTACATGCAAATCAGACGATTGAAAGCACTGTCGATTTCAACGCTTTCTTTGTCGTCTTCTTCACAGCTTTTTTCTCTGCATTCTTCACAGCCTTTTTCACCTCTTTTTTGGTGGTCTTCTTCAATTCCTTTTTCAGAGTTTTCTTGGCTGCGTCCTTTAACGCTTTTTTCAATTCTTTCTTCATAGCTTTCTCCATGCTAATAAGGGTTGTTGAGAAATATAGAATCAACATAAAACAATTCGAAAAGAATCGTTGTCGTCGACTCATAATGCGCGAAAACATCGCGCAAAAACTTGTTAGTTATAACCATTCCAAATCTGCGATCTTAAAACAGAGCGCAGCAGACAGAACGGTTTGGGAGAGGAAAAACGAACGGGATTTAATAATGCTTTGTCCATTTAACCTCTCTCAAATGATTTATCGGTAAAAACTATTTGTCTTCAGCCTTGATGACGATTCCACCCCAGACAACGGGCAACCCATTGTCGGTAAATCCGCCCAGATTCTTATCCGGGTTGGCAATGCGTTTGCCGCAAACGACAACTTTATCGCCAACAGCGGGCTTGATTTTACGAAGACCAACCACCTCAACCGAGCCGTCTTGACCTTCAATGTTAATCGTATTGATCTGATAGCCGTCGCGTTCTGCAACGCTTGACAAATTTCCGACAAACAGCACGCCTGCGTCGTCGGAATCGTCTTCAGCGCGAGTTGCCCACTTTTCAGACAGCGCAGAAGCCAGAGCGGCTTTCGTTCCGAAATTGCCCATCGCCGCGCGGACTTTGCTCATCGCGTCTTTGAGCTGATCGTCAACGGCGCTTGTATCGACAAACGTAGATTTTTCCGCCATGTCGTTCAATGCGGCGTAAACCGTATCGTCAATCTTTTTCGCCGCCTTGAATGCTGTCCCAACGTTTGCGACAGCTTCGCTAACGTCTGCTGACGTGTATTGAGGCGCGTTGATTACGCCAGGTTCAACCGGTTCGTCGTCGGCAAGAACGTCTTTAGGCTCAGCGCCGTCATTTCCCAGGAATGCGTCTGGATCGAAGGAACCGTCGTCTTCCGCAGCTGCATTGTCAGCGGGAGCTTCGTCTTCGACTGCCGCGTCATCTGCCGGAGCGGCGTTTTCTTCATTAGCGGCGGGCGCTGGTTTGTCAGCGGGATTCTCTGCAGGCGTTTGCGCTGCGTTATCTGCCGTCTTGCCGGGGAAGACAAACATTGCCCAATCCGGCCACCATTCCGGAATGTACTTGTAGGTTGACGGAATGCCCGGCGCTGGAATAGGAATATTAGACTGCGCACCGGTTGTCATCTCAATAAGCGCCATGACGTACGGGAAGAGAATAAACGCCAGCAGACCTCCCATAACGATGCCTAAAATGCCTCCGCCCTTCTTCTTTTCCGTCTTTGGACGGGCAGGACGCTTTCGTTTGCTGGGCGCAGCAGTCGGTTCGCTGCCGGCAGACATGTCGAAACCGCCTGCTGCCGGTTGAGCTCCTCCCAATGAGAATCCGCCTGTCGCTTCTTTTACTGTAGCCGTCAGGAGTTCTGCTGGAATCAACGAGGTCAAATCGAGCGGTTCGCCCGTTTCAACGTCGATCAGTTCGCTAAGCTGGTATTCCTGATCTCCGTCAGGAATGCGAATCCGTTTATCCAACGCTGCGGGAGCGGGAACGGTTTCTTCAAAACCGCCCATTTGAAAACCTGTTTCCGGAATGTCTTCTGACTGCTCGTCAAACGCTTCCGCTTCAGGAATGTCTTCGGACTGTTCTTCAAACGCTTCCGCTTCAGGAATGTCTTCGGACTGCTCGTCAAACGCTTCCGCTTCAGGAATGTCTTCGGACTGTTCTTCAAACGCTTCCGCTTCGGGAATGTCTTCAGACTGATCGTCAAACGATTCCGCTTCGGGAATTGTCTCGTCAGCTTCGGTTTCGTCTGGATTATTAAAATTGGAATCGTCTGCCACGACGTTGTCTTCTTCCAGCGACTGTTCAGGAATATCCGGTACAAATTGAGGGGTTTCTTCTTTGGCGTCTTCACTGAAAAGACTATCAAGATCTATATCGTCGCTTTGAATTGATTCGTCTGAATCCTGTGAATCATTTGGCGTCCATTCAAACGGAGAACTGCTCTCCGGGACGCGGCAGTATTCTGTATCAGCGTCGGAGTTGTTCGGATTAAAAGAAAACGTATTATTGTTTTCGTCGTCCGGATTTTCGGGGTTGTTATTGTTACCAAAATTAAAATCCATGATTACCTCAATTATTCTTCTTTAAATGAAACAAATTTAACAAATTTGCGTGTGCCTTCAAAGGAAACAAATGGAACCCGCTTCTGACGTTTCTCCGGAATGTGAGAAGCGGTTAGCGACATATATAAAGGTTGTTATTAATGTCCATAAATGCCATCAGAATCGTCTGCAGCCGGTCTTGTATTTCGTTTAGGCGTTGTTTGACGTCCAGGTCTTTCTTCTTCGATTGGTCCGCCTCTGCCAATGCTTGACGATGACGAACTCATATCAGGTTTGGTTGATTTCAAATAAACAACCGACTTGTCTTTATCTTCTGACAGAACGAAAACCTTGCCGTCCTGAGACATTAACAGCGCGCGAGCTGGCGGCATGGGAAGTCCCTTAAACAGCGCTCCTGTTTGTTTTGTTTTGCTGGAAAAATCCAAAACAACGTCATTTGTAACAAAATTCGCAACGCCGGGCTGTTCGCGGAACGAATCTTCCGACTGGTTATTGAAATCGGTGTTATAGAAATTCAAAACCATTCCAGGCTGCGCGTTATCTTTGTTGAGATTTTTGGAAATCTCCAAACCCTTGACTTCGTCAAATTTCAAAATCATCAGTTGACCCAAAGGTCCGGCAAAATCGTCAAGTTTGGGGGCGGTTTGCGAAGGGCGCTCCGTTCTGGCGCCGATACAGTAAATACGCGTATCGAGCGGAACTTCTGCTACCGGAGACGGTTGACTCCAATCGCCCTCAATAAACGGATTGACTGTAATTGCCTCGGATTCGACATATTCTGATTTGACGTTATAGTTGGGGTTCTTCAAAACCAGCTTGATTCTGTAACGATATTGCTTTCCGCCTTCAACTTTCGTATCAAAAAAGCGGAACAGCTTATATGTTGGAATCGCCTGCGGCTTGTCACGTTCCGTTCCTTCAACCGGCGTGACAGGGGCTTCCAGTTCGTCTTCCAGCTGTTCGTCATTTCGGGAAGCGAGAGAAACTATCGGAATTTCAGGCAAGTGGGCGCAATCCGCTCCCCATTGATGTTTTGAAAGATTCATTAACGGCATAGCCATGGAAACTGGCACAGGGAGCGAACTCGCCTGTTCAGGTTTTTTGGCTGAGGAGGCAATTGGCGTAGGTTGAGCGGCAATAAACTCTTGATCGACAACTTCATTTCCGGAACCGCCGCTGTAACGTTTGTTGATTTGAAAGGATTCCTTGACGTCCAACGGCTTCCAGCCTTGAGAACCGGAGTTGGTAATTTCTTCTCGTTCAACATAAAATGAATAATAGGAAGGACGATCCGAATCGGGATATTTTACGTCAGAATTTCGGAACGTTTCAAAAAATCTCTTTTCCTGTTCAAGATTGGGAATCAAGGCGGTAACAACAACCCAGCGGACGCCTGGGGTGAGCTTGAGCTGAGTTTTTCCCGTCTGTCCTGAGCGGGGAGAAGAACTCATGTCGTTGCGGACTTCTGGGCAGAATCCAACGCCGGAACTGACCTGAAGCGCAGTAACGCTTAAAACCGGGGGCTGCGTTCTTTTCACCTGCGGTTGAGCAATTGGATGACGGAAGTTGTTGTTCATTTCCAGCAATGACAGCGCTTGCGGCGAAATGGATTTAGCAGACAGTTCCGCTTCTTTTTCGTAGTCAATGGATGTGTACTGAGAAACGTCCGGCTCTGAATTATCCAGCTTTTGTCTTCCATTTTTGACGCTGCTTTCAAACTGCGACTGAGAAATGGATAACGGCTTAAGGGAAAATCCGCCCCAAACCATAAGGAGGAACCCCAGCACGAAAAATCCGAAAATAACTTTTTCGGTGTGATTCACAAAAAAGTTTTTCAACGAATCCTTATTCAAACTCATGATTGTTAAAACCTGTTAAAATCCAATTATATGAAAAATCAAAAAATGATTCTAAATCAATTTCCTTGTTATTGTTCGGAATCGTTATTGTTCCACGGCGTCCGCAGAAGCGTCTTCATTGTCGGCAGCTTCTTCATTTTCCGCATCGCTG
Organism: Thermoguttaceae bacterium; assembly: GCA_017557195.1. Taxonomy (GTDB): domain Bacteria; phylum Planctomycetota; class Planctomycetia; order Pirellulales; family Thermoguttaceae; genus RUG11551. Next base: position 8,353 of record JAFZAL010000015.1, read on the forward strand.
TTTTCGGAATCGTCAGCCGAACCTTCGGATTTTTCGCTCATACCCGGGAAAATCTCCATCGAAGGCTCGTTGAACAAACTGATAATTCCGTAAATATCAACTATAATCTCATCGCTTTCGATTTTTAAGTTGTCTCTGGAGTGCGATCGATCAGTATTTCTTGACGCGCCGCGCTTAGCATTTCTTCCAGCGTTTCTGCCTCTGGAAACGCCTTCACTGGCAGCCGCACCTCCTTCATCTTCCGGATTGTCTTCTTCAAATCGGGAGAAATCAAAAGTTGGCGTCCAGCCTTGTCCGGGGTTAATGACAACCAGTTTAATGGCAACCGGTTTTTCGGCGTTAGCAAGAGCCGACATCAAATCTGACAGACGGTTTTGCTTGATAACCAGCGACATATAAACTGGGACGTTTCGGGTTTTGCTGACGTTAATTCCAGCCGAAGAAACGCTGACGCTGGCGTTGTATTGTACGGCAGAAAGACCGCGACCGTTTTGATCGACATAACGCATGTCATATAATTCGCGAAATTCTTTTTTCAAAGCTTCGCCGCCTTCGCCTCCGCCGACGGAACTGTCTGACGAGGACGCATCAGCGCCTCCTTCGACGCCGCCTTCTTCGCTTGCCTCGCTTGTTTTGGAAAAGTTCTTTTCGTCAAAGAAGCCTGTTTCCAAACGAGATTGGAATACTTCGATAGCTTCGTTAGTAATAACGAGAGAGCGAATTTCTTTAAGCGAGGCGTTGGTTCGATTGTCGACGCCTTCGTTTAACGATTTAATGGAGTCAATAAGATTTTTGAAAATCCAAAAATCTTCCTGGGCTACGCGAATTTGAAGCGTTGTAGGAATGCGCTGCCAGGAAAAATGGTTTTCAATCAAGTCGTTAACGGCTTTTTCTGACCATAAGACCAGTTCTTTTTTGGTCGTAGAAGACGTTTCGTTTTGAGTTGTAGAAACGGCGTTAGCCAGTTCGGCGGTTGCCGAGTCCATATTAACGCGGCCAATTTCATCGTCGATTGCAATTCCGTTTTTGTCGCGTTCAGAAATCAAATGGAGCGTATCAATCATTTTTTTGAATTCTTCAACAATTCGGTATCGATACTGCTCCGCTCCTTCGCCGCTGACTTTATCAGCTGTAAAGTCAACAGGACGATCATTAATAATGATTTCCGGCCATTGGTTGTTCTCGTTTTGCTTGTTGTAGAGCAATTCCCACGCATTGTAAACGTTTTTCATCAAATTGTTTTTCTTGCGTTCGACCGCTTTGATCGTTTTTTCGTTAGGCGGATTTTGAGGAATGCTGTCTACGCTGCTTTTGCTTTGAGTAAAGTTGGACTCGTTTGAGGTAAACTCTTTATCCAAAGCTCCGGTTGAAGAGCTCCAGAAAAACAGAGCCAATCCCAAGGCTATCAGGCATACGGGCCAGAAATAGTATTTTTTGGCAAATCGAAGTGGGTTATCCATTTATTTTATTTCCTTATCAAAAGGCGCTTGAAAAATTTATACTGAATAAATTATACTGAATGAAAACAAAACGTTAGTTGGTCGAATCGTCGGCAGATTCCTCTTCTTCCGCCTTTTGAGCGGCTTCCTGTTCTGCTTTTTCTTTAGCCAGACGTTCCATTTCTTCCAGCGTTGCTTGACGGTTAATTTCTCGCTGCAGCGGGTCTGTGGGCGTCCAGAGGAACTGAATGATAAACGGGTATTTGTTCAGTTTGACGGTTTTGGATTTATTGGATTCCACGCCGCCGGTTGGACCTTCTGCTTCTGCTCCGCCGCGTCCGGCGTCGCTGACTTTGGACGAAGCGGCAGACTCGTTATTTCGTTCTTCATAAAGAGGAACAATCACTTCTTTAATTTCGCAAATGCCGGGCGCTTCAATCAAAACGGGATAGGAAACGCCCATTTGTTCCATAGTGTACCAAACGCCTTCTTTGTCGTCGCCTTCCGCTTTGCGAGGGGTGAACTTTTTGGGCTTGGGCGATGAAGACTCGCCGTCTTCCGAATCGCCAGAGCCGTTTTCGGCCTCTTCGTTTTGCATTTTGACAGTCTGTTCTTCAACCCACGACGCGAAGGTCGGAGGCAGAGCCAGCTTGATTCGTCCTTCCTGCAAATTCTTGATAATGCGTTCTCGAACGTAGTTCGCCCCTTCAGGAGCTACGGTTTTATCGTCCGGGAGTCGGTTATGATAATGGAAACCGGTAATCTGAACCAGCCAGGTTTTGGGAACCGCAGATTCGCCGTCGCCAGAGGAATCGGACGAGTCGCCGCTTTGTCCTTCGGCGGATGAAGAATCGGCGTTTTCTTCCCCGTTGGCGGATTGTTCTGACGCATTGGGTTTATAGTAACGCGCTTTGGTGACGTATTCTTTCCAAAGTTCGACCTTTCCAAACGGCTGAGCTTCGATATTTTCAATCTGAACCTGATTGCGTCTTTGAATGGGAATGTCTTGAACGTTTGTTCCAGCCGGGTCAGAGGGCAGGGCGGCGTCTATGACTTTCATCAGTTCAAGCCATTCAACGGAACGTCCTGCATGAGCAAGCAAATCGTTTCCGATGTCTTTATTTTCGTTGAATTTTTTGTCTTCTTCTTCTTTTTGAGTATTAAACGAGCTGACTTCGCTGGCAATTGATTTCGCCTGACTTACCAACGACTGGAAAGAAGAGTTTTGCGAAGTTTGCCAGTGCGAAACGTGAGAGCCAAAACTGATTGTCGCGCCCAAAAGCAGCAGCGCTGCAGCCGTCGCCATCCAGGGCTTTTTGGAGTTGATGATTCTGGCGTGAACGATTTCTCGAGGCAGGAAGTTCGTGCCCAGATTTGCTATGCCAAGACCCTGGAGACACAGCCCGTAACAGACCGCAAACGTTCTAATGTTGTCTGTGAACGAGGGATTGTTTTTGATTTCCGTCAAATTGACGTTGTTAAAATCGTTGGCGACTTCAACAGTAATGCCCAGGTTTTGTTCGAGATATTTTCTCAAACCTGCCAGTTGAATCGCGTTGCCAAATCCGACAATTTTGTCAATGGTGGCGTAACGGTCAAGACTGATAAAGTAACGAATTGATCGCTGAATTTCATCTACGAAATTGCTGAACACCGAACGCATGGACTGGAAGAGCGCCTTTTTGTCCGTCGACGCATTGGCGTTGCGTTTGAGATGTTCCGCCTTGGCGAAGGTCAGCTTCATTTCGGTTGTCAACGCCTTGGTGAACTGGTTGCCGCCGATAGGAATGTCACGAACCCAGATTTTGAACCCGTTGGTCAGAACGAGGTCTGTATTATCCGTTCCCATCGACAGGAAGCCAATAAACGGCGGCGGATTTTCAGGGTCGTATTCTTCCGGAGAAGGAAGATTGGTCATGTATTCGTGCATTGCCGTGTTGTACAGCGTTACCGGCGTCAACTGGACAAAATCAACGGGGATGTGAACGTCGTCAAACGGTTCGAGAAGCTGATAAGCGACGTCGCGCTTCATGGCAAACAGACCGATGTCGACTTCGAGAGCCAGGTCGTTCATCTTCTCGCCGCCCAGACGCTGATAGTCCAGAATGACTTCTTTCAAATCGAACGGAATGACCTGTTTGGCTTCGTACTTGATCAAGTCGGGAATGCGCTTCGGTTCGACCGGAGGCAGCTTGATAAAACGGGTAATGCCGTTTTTCCCTGCGACGCTGATAGCGACTTTATCGCCCTTAATACTGTTTCGGGAAAGAAACTGCGTCAATGCGTCGTGAACCAGATCGCCAGGCTCAATGTCTGGTTCTGTTAATATGTTTGGATATTCAATATAATCAAATGCGTCCGCGACAAGCGATCCGTCTTCGCGATTGAGATAACAGTGCAGCGCTTTCAGCGCGCAGTTACCAATGTCTATGCCCCATACTCCGGCAGTTTGCGCCATAACGTGATTCCTTATAAAAATTGCTTCGTCAGATTACGCCGAGTTTATAGAAAGGGCTTTCTCACCCCCCTCAGTAAACCGACGGCTGATAATGATTCAAAAACGAATTATATTATTTCTTATACTATAGTTTATCTTAAGATGTGGTTTTGGTCAACCATTTTCTTGAAAATTTTGGAAAATTTTATGATTAAAATCGAAAATTCCGTACTTTCTGACAAGGTTTTGTGGAAAATATAGGATAAATTTACCAATTTTAGCGATTTTAACGAATAGAGTATGCTACTCCCTATTCCCTATTCCCTACTCCTTCCCAATGTTCTTCAGGAAGTCGTTTAATTTAGGCGGACGCGGTTTGATCAGGAAAAGGCAGGTCAAAGCGATTCCAAGGGCGTCGGCAACGTCCGGCGGTTTTGGGATTTCCGTCAGATTGAATTCGCGCATGACGGCTCGCTGCATTTGCGCTTTGCTTGCCTGACCGTTCCCGGTAACGACTTTTTTAATTCGCGTTGCGGTATAGGAATAGACAGGTATTCCGGCGTTTGCGGCGGCGAGCATGATGGCGCCTCTGGCGTGCCCCATGAGAATCGCGGTGCGAGGACGCTTGTAATAACTGTACAGATCTTCCAGCCCCATGGCGTCGGGTTTGAACTGGTTAACGATTTCTTCCAGCCCAACGTAGATTTCATGAATCCGTTCCGGGAGCGTCTTTTTTGACTTCCCTCGAATCACGCCCGCTTCGAGCAGCCGAATTTTCCCGTCGCTGTTTTCGATAACGGCGTACCCGGTAATTCCCAGCCCGGGGTCGATTCCTAAAATTTTCATCTTTGACAGGGGTTGTGATAACAAAGAATGAGCAGTTTAATACCAGCCGTCTGAACCGCCAGCCCAACGAAGCGTTTTCCCAAACGACATTTATAATTATATCGACAATCACTCAAATTACAAGCGGGAGCCTCAGTCGTGATGAGTGAGGAATCAGGAAGGCGAGCCGGGGCGCGTAAGCCCCCGGAAATCCTTTTCGCAGTCAGAAACCTTAGACCCGCCGGGGCGGACGAAGTCCGCCGAAGTCCCGAAGGGACGAAACTTTTTGTAACCGGCGGTTTTAACCCTTACTGTTATACACATCTTTCGATTTTCAAACAAATTTCTCAGGAAATATTTCCATGGCTAATTTATATCCTTCAACTAACGGAAGGAGTTCATTAAAACCATTCCAGATTCGTTTCCACCC
>JAFZAL010000105.1 GCA_017557195.1 Thermoguttaceae bacterium
CAGGGTGGAAACGAATCTGGAATGGTTTTAATGAACTCCTTCCGTTAGTTGAAGGATATAAATTAGCCATGGAAATATTTCCTGAGAAATTTGTTTGAAAATCGAAAGATGTGTATAACAGTAAGGGTTAAAACCGCCGGTAAGGGAAAAACGAAAATTAAATATCGACGAATACGCTTTTTCTCCCACGCCTCCGTTGGAGGCGCGGGAGGAAAAGCGGCTAAAACGATAAGGGAAGATATCGCGATAAGTCCGGGGGCTAAAGCCACCCGGTTACAAGAGTTGCGTCCCTCCGGGACGCGATATATCTTCTCATCATATTTATCGTCGCAAGAAAAATACCGCGCCAGTTTAAAAGAACTCAATTATTACTTGCATTCGATTCGTTTTTCGCGAAGAAGCATGCGAGTTTCGCCTTGGTGAACGTAATGACAGTCGGTGCAGGATTCGATCCAGTTGGCGTCGTCCCAGCCCTTGGATTTGAGGTCTTGATGGAATCCTTCCAGCTTGACGCGCTTCTGCTCGACGTGGCATTTGGCGCACGATTCCTGAACGGATTTCCAATGTCCAACTTCGACTTTGTCCCCGTCCTTGCGAACCTGATGGCATTTGGCGCATGGATTGGCAACGTGTTCAAACTGATGCTGATAGAACCGTTTCCACGTTCGGGGGCCATTGTGCTCTTTTTCGTTGACGGCGACGACAAACTCGAATTCTTCTTCCCGCCCGTCGTTTGCCGACATGTAAACGTAATGACGGCCCGGCGACACGTTTAGCACAGCAAAACTGGCGGCTTTGCTCTGAACGCGTTTGCTGAATGAAATCTCCTCGTCGTCAAGATACAGTTCGTCAAACTGACCGCGAACGATCATCCCAATCTGCGAGCCTAGCAAGACGGACTCGTTGGGCGGCGTTACAAGCGTCTTTCCCGCCGGGAGGGGTTCAAACTTTTCCGCCGAGACGTTATCCTCATCGCCGTCTTCCGGAGAAGCCGACGCAAAAAAGCATAACGAAACAACAGCCAAAATAACAGCGATTCCAGAAAATGCGTATTTCATGATTTACATTAATTGTTTGGCAGGAAACGGCAGGATAAAAAACAACTAGCTTTCATTCCCAGGATTTTCTCTGTCGGGAACTGGGAATGTTGAGTTCCTGACGGTACTTGGCGACGGTTCGTCGGGCGATGTCGAACCCCTGCTTTTGCAGCGTTTCCGCGATGGCGTCGTCCGACAACGGCAAAGACTTGTTTTCCGCGTCGACCATCTCTTTGATTTTGGAACGGATAACCGCATACGCGACGCCGTCCTCTGACGATTGCCCTGCTCCGCCGAACGGCTCAGCGTTGGAAACCGATGCTGCCGACGCCGTCCCGCCGCCAAAGAGCTTTCGCAGTTCGATAATCCCTCGCGGCGTCTGCATCCATTTGTCTTTGACAGCGCGGCTGACGGTCGAAACGTCTATTTCCAGTTTATCGGCAATCTGCTGCATGACAAGGGGGCGTATGTATTCCGGACCTTTGTCGAAGAAATCCTGCTGGTAATTGACGACCGCCTGACTAACCGCCAGAATTGTCTGTTTTCGCTGCTCAATCGCCTCGATAAACCATTGAGCCGAGCCGATTTTACTGCGAATGTACTCTTTTTCCTCTTTTGTCGCCTTGGGGCTGTTTTCCAGATTTCGATACAGCGAACTGACCCGCAGCCGCGGCGTTTCAGACTCGTCGAGACGAACTTCGTATCCGCCACCCTCTTTCGGGACGACAAATAAATCGGGAATAATTACGTCGGCGCGGTCTTCCTGAAACTCTGCCCCGGGATTGGTCGTCAGCGTTCTCATGTGACGCAACAGCGTTTGCAGCTGGGTCATGTCGATACCCATCGTCTTGCAGATTTGCGGCAATCGATTCTGCTCCAGGTCCAGCAAATGACGTCCAATTAGAACTTTTAACTGTTCAGCGTCCGGCGTATCGGGTTTAATTTGTAACAGCAAGCACTCTTGCAAATCGCGCGCGCCGACGCCTGCCGGATCCATCTGCTGAATGACTTTGAGTGCGTCATACGCTTTGTCGATTGACTTCTCGTCCAGGTCAGGAAAGAGCGTTTCCATGGTAAACGGAACCGTCTGCTCTTTGCCGTCGACAATATCTTTATACGACCCGAGAAAACCGCGTTCGTTCAGAGCGGCAATAATCCTCTCGCATCGTTCCCGCTGTTCCGCCGACAGGTCAAACCACGGCAGCTGCGCCAGCAAATGCTCTTTGAGCGTTTCCGACGGCGCCGCCAGATTCGCCATGAGATTGTTGTAACGCTCTGCGGCGTCCTCCGCATTGCCGGAAGACCATTCGTACGGGGAGATGTCCTGATAGAAATCGTCCTCCGCCTGTGACGACGACTGAAAATCGTCCGTCTCGTTGGCAGAGTCAAAAGAATCGTAATCGTCCGCCTTGAAATCGTCGGAGCCGTTGTCTTCTGATTTATCGCCAAAAGAAGCGTCCTCGGAATCGGCGCCGCTAACTTCGCTTAAATTTACAGAATTATCGTCCTCGTCGTAATAGTCGTCGTCGGACATGTTGGCGTCTTCCAGCGCCGGGTTTTCCATGAGTTCCTGGTCAATGCGTTCCTGCAGCGCAAGAATTGGCAGCTGAAGCATTTCCATCGACGCGATGAGCCGTGGAGCCAGCTTTTGAGTCTGCCGTAATTCCTGACGCGGAGAAAACCGCATTCCCATACTCATTGCGGTTCCCCCTTTGCTATTCGACTATCCGACGTTCATTAAAGGCGTCGGAAAGAACTTCTCTGTTGGTAAACTCGACCATGGCGCCGAGCGCAATTCCCCGCGCCAAACGCGAGATTTTGACTTTTTTCCCGTTGAGCAGATTGACAATGTGCCCCGCCGTCGCGTCGCCCTCCACCGTTGGATTGGTCGCCATGATAAGTTCGACTTCCGGGTCGTTGGGACCGGACTGCTTGATCAACCGTTCAACGCGCTGAATCAGCGGCGCAATCGTCAGGTCTTCCGGACCGGTTTTATCCAAAGGAGACAGCCGCCCCTGCAAGACGTGATACAAGCCGTGATAAACGCCGGTTTTTTCCAGCGCGATTAAATCCTGCGGCTGCTCGACGACGCAAATCTGCCGTTCGTTGCGGCTCTTGTCCTGACAGATGGGGCAGTAGTCCTCCTCCGACAGGTTGTAACAGTTTTTGCATTGATGAACATTGAGCTTGACGTCTCGAATCGCGTCGGACAGCGCCAGCGCTTCTTCCGTTTTGACGCGCAAGACGTAATACGCCAAACGCTCGGCGGACTTTCGCCCAATGCCGGGCAGTTTCGCAAACTCGTCTATAAGTCGAACTATCGGTTGAGCCAGTTCAGGCATGACACTTTCAAATTAAAGGGATTATAAATTATCAATCGACAAGACCAACAGGACGAATTGTGAATTGTTACAATTCGCCCTGCTGGTTCTCGTCTTTCGTTTTTGCTACTGGTTCAGACGCTGAATATTCATGCCCGTTCTGAAGTTGAACGGATACTGCTGAATATCGGTTCCGCCTGCCGTTCGGGCTTCAATAATCAACGTGTATTGAGATCCCAAAGGCTTATGAGGCAGAATCGGCGTTACGAGCGTTGCCACCTGCATTTCGCCGTTCGGCTGAGCCGGAACCCACGCGCCGCCGGGCTGTCCTTCCATGTATACGCGATATTCCAGGTTGCCGGCAGAGCCTGCGCCAGTAGCGGTCATGGTCATCGTGAACCCTTCTGGAGTCGTGTTCGGGTCGCCGGTCTGTTCAACGCTCAGGAACCGCTGCCCGGAAACGCTGACTTTGGCGAATCCAGCAGAACGTCCGTTTACCATCGCCTGAACCTGAGTCGAACCCATCGAACGAGCGATGAACCGCGACGGATCGGCCGGGTCTTGCGCCAGAATGCTGGGGTCGTCTGCCGTGAAGGTTGCCGGCGCCGGGAACGCCTGTCCGGTCGTCGGGTCAATCGAACTGACCGTAAACGACGGCGTCGACTGACCGATTTGCAGAACAACGTCCGGCGGAGTAATCGTGTAGTTCGGCGGAGTCGAAACGTCTACGCGAACGAACGCGACGCGCTTGTCGTTCATGCCGTTAGGATCGACGGTTTCCACCTTGACCTGAGCGGCGCCGGGCTGCAAGCCGGTAATCGTGTTGGTATTGGGATCAACCTGAATGACGCCGCTGTTGTCAAGCGCGCTGATTCTGTACGAGATGTCGAACGGAAGCAAGCCGCTGTCAGGAACAATCTGAACGGCGTCAAGCGTTCTGGACTCGCCCTGAACCAGACTCATCTGCTGCGGCTGAACGACCAAAACGCCGGTGTTTTCCGTCATGCCGCCGACCTGAACCGCCAGCGGAGAAATCGTTCCCAGCGTTCCCAGAGTGGCTTCCGCCTGACCGTTGCCCAGCGCTTTGCCAACGAGCAGTTTACCGCCGCCGGCAGCCGGAGTCCAGTCAGCGTTCTTCGGAGTCGTCAGCTGCAAGGCGGGATCCGCCGTTACGTCTCGACCCAAAGAGCCGTCTGAGTAATACTCGTAAACCTGAACCGGCTGTGACGCGCCAACGCCGGCGA
>JAFZAL010000106.1 GCA_017557195.1 Thermoguttaceae bacterium
ACGAAAAGTAACAACAAATCCTAGAACTATACGAACGAATAAAATCATCAGAATTCTGTTTTGATGATTTTATTCGTAACAATAGATTAATTTCTATATTATTCGAAAATATTCTGATTGTACCTTGACATGTTTTTCATGTCTATTATAATAATATTGCATGATGAATCGTTTTGTCATGCGCGTTATTCTGTTACGACTGTTTGTTACAACACTTTAAGGACTGTGAAAATGAAAAGATTTTTAGTTTTAACCGTTGTCGTTTTGTTTGCCGTCCTGTTTGTTAGCATGGTTCAAGGTCGCACTTGGACTGATAATAAGGGACATCAGATTACTGCAGATTATGTTGAACTTTTGCAATTGGATGAGCCAAAAGTAAAACTTAAAACGCCAGCAGGAAAAATTCTTTTGGTTCCTGTTAGAAATTTGTCTGGTGAAGACCAAGACTATATTCTTAAAGTTGATGACAAAGACTCTGAAAATCCTAAAACAAATAATAATTCGGATGAAACAGGCAATGATACAATTAAAAACGTTTCCGAAAGTATTGTAGCTTCAGCTTTGCAAAATCTGGATATTAACAGCCTGGATGCATATAAAGTTCTTCGCCAGCTGCAAGCAAGTAATCCAACAAGAATTGAACCCGATTATACACTAGCTCTTTTGTATGTTTTCCAAAAGAAGGATTATGTACAAGCTCAACAACTATTTATACATTGTCTTAACAAAAAACCTGATGACGTTGGCTCTATGATTAATAGAGGGACATTATTTATTTTTCAAGAAAAATACCCGGAGGCTTTTAAATTTTATCAAAAAGCATATACGCTGGACAATTCCAACAAAACGCTTTTCCATAATCTTAATAAAGTTATCTATCTGTTGAATGCCCAAAAAATAAATATGCCTGAAACAGCGCAAAAAAAGTTCATTCAACTAACTGCTGATGTTTCTAAAAACGTTGATATCGAATTCAATTCAAAACGAGGTTGGATGTTTGAAAAATGTTCTGAAGGGATATCCCAAGAATCTCTAAAGGAATCCTGGTTTAAGATTGAAGGTTATCGGTTATACGAGTTTCCAATCTGTATAACATGTAAAGGGAAAAAAGTTCTAGAAGCTTTCGATAAGCATAGTGGTAAACATCAAAAAAGATGCACAACTTGTTATGGTTCAGGAGTTGAAATATTAAAATCTGACGTTGCTTTCCAAATTGATAGTGAAAAATGGGATCGCGAAGCTCAGGAAAGAAAAGAAAGACGGGAACGCGAAGAAAAAGCCCGAAAAGAAAAATGGGAACGCGAAGCTCAGGAAAGAGAACGCTTAGCTAAGGAACAAGAAGCTAAAATACAAGAAGCTAAGAAGAAAGAAGAACAGGAAAGAAAAGAAGAACGAGAAAAAGATCTTAAAGAGTATGAGTACGCACTGAAAAACAGAAGCGTTGATGTTAAAGATACCAAGATATGCGCAGCTAAAATACAACGCGTATTTCAAGTTTATTTGGAAAACGCTTATTCAGGAGATATTAGCGTTAGTGAAAATGGTAATTATCTGATCATAGATGTAGCCGTTTTTAATAACAGTACAACAAAGAAAATTAACTTTGAATCTTGGGCTGGCGATAGATTAAATATGGGTTCAAAAGCCATATTAAAAGATGAATATGATAATACTTATAAACGAATAGTATTTGGAGCAGGAACCTTAATTGCTGGTAACAAACCTAATGATTCCATTTATCCAGGCAAAGCTATTATGGACAGACTTGTTTTTGAAACGCCAATTGTCAAAGCCAAGAAACTAACATTGATATTGCCTGGAGAGAACATCGAATCTGACAAAGATATTCAAATCGAATTTGACGTTTCTGAAATTCGTATGTCAAAGCTAAGAGACTAACTTTGATATTGCTTGGAGAGAACATTGAACATGACCATGATATCCAAATAGAATTTGACGTTTCTGAAATTCGGAAATGATCGAGATATTAAATAAGCGAGAAGAATTTGATTTCTTCTCGCTTATTTTTTGTATTAACATCTTTAGAATAACCGCCCCAAAACTCTAGTTGTTGGCGAGTTTTCTTAAAACCGTCTGGAGGATGCCGCCGTTTTTGAAGTAGACGATTTCAACCGGCGTGTCGATTCGGACTGTTACATCGAACGTAGTCTGCTTGCCGTCTGCCGCGGTGGCTGTAACAGTCAAATCGCATTGCGGCGTCAGGTTCGAGACGTCGCCCAGGTCGAAGGTTTCTTCGCCCGTCAAGCCGAGAGACTGCCACGTCTGCCCCGGTTTGAACTGAAGCGGAAGGATACCCATTCCAACAAGGTTCGAGCGGTGAATTCGTTCAAAGCTGGCGGCGATAACAGCGCGAACGCCCAACAGCGACGTTCCCTTAGCCGCCCAGTCTCGGCTGGACCCGGTTCCGTATTCCGCGCCCGCCAAAACAATCAGAGGAATTCCCGCCTGTTTGTATTTGACCGCGGCGTCGTAAACGGAAATCGCAGGAGCGTCTTTGCCGTCGGGCAGGTATCGGCTCCAGCCGCCTTCCGTACCGGGCGCGATAAAGTTGCGAATACGGATATTGGCAAACGTCCCACGCGTCATGACCTTGTCTGCCCCGCGGCGGCTGCCGTAGGAGTTGAACTCTTTCGGTTCGACGCCATGCTCTTGCAGATACTTCCCAGCTGGCGAGTCCGCCTTGATGTTGCCTGCTGGCGAGATGTGGTCAGTCGTAATCGAATCGCCCAGAGCCAGAAGAACGCGAGCGCCGTTAATCGGTTTGAGCGGTTCCGGTTCAGCTGTCATTTCCGCCAGAAACGGCGGTTCCTGAATGTAGGTACTATCCAGATTCCACGGGAACAAACTGCCGGAAGGCGACTCAACGGCTTTCCATTCGTCCGAGCCTTCAAAGACGTTGGCGTACGCTTTGAGGAACATGTCCGGCTGAACGGTTTGAGCGGTCAAGGCGTCAATTTCTTCTCGAGTCGGCCAGAGGTCTTTGAGATAAACCGGATTCCCGTCTTTGTCGGTTCCGAGCGGGTCTGTTACAAGATTGATGTTGACCGTTCCCGCAATCGCGTAGGCGACAACCAGAGCCGGCGAGGCAAGGAAATTCGCTTTGACCAGCGGATTGACGCGTCCTTCAAAGTTGCGGTTAGCAGATACAACAGCGGCGGCGACGAGGTTGTTGTCTGTAACCTGTTTTGCAACCGGTTCGGGAAGCGGGCCGGAGTTGCCGATACAGGTCAAGCAACCGTACCCGACAGTTTGGAATCCCAGCGCGTTAAAGGCATCCATCAATCCGGCTTTTTTCAGATAATCTGTAACAGCGCGAGAGCCGGGGCCCATGGAGGTTTTGACCCATGGTTTTGTTTTGAGTCCTTTTTCCACCGCCTTTTTCGCCAGCAGACCGGCGCCGAGCATGACGGACGGACTGGACGTGTTGGTACAGGACGTAATCGCCGCAATTGTAACGCAGCCGTGCCCGAGCTGATTTTCGTTCGACTCGATTCTGGCGGCGTCCGCTTCGTCCAAGCCAAATCCTCGTTCTGTCACAGGAGCCGTCAACGCAGCTTTGAACGTTGCTTGCATGTCGGACAGAAGAACTTTGTCCTGCGGACGTTTCGGTCCAGCCAGACACGGCTCGACGGTTGACAAATCAAGCGTTACAACGTTCGTGTACAGAGGCGTCGGCGCGTCCGGAGACCGGAACAGTTTTTGCTCTTTCGTATACGCTTCCACAAAGGCGACTTCTTCTTCGCTGCGCCCGGTCTGACGGAGAAATTCAATCGTTTTTTCGTCCGTCGGGAAGAATCCCATCGTGGCGCCGTATTCCGGTCCCATGTTGGCGATAACGGCTCTGTCCGCCAGTTTCATGGACTGAACGCCTTCGCCGAAGAATTCAACAAACTTGCCGACGACGCCGACTTTTCGTAACAGATTGGTAATCGTCAAAACGACGTCCGTCGCGGTAATTTCCGGACGCAGAGCGCCTGTCAGTTCAACGCCGACGACTTCCGGCAAAAGCATGTATAGCGGCTGACCGAGCATGACTGCTTCCGCCTCAATGCCGCCGACGCCCCAGCCCAGCACGCCCAGCCCGTTAATCATAACGGTGTGACTGTCCGTTCCAACGACGGTGTCGACAACAGCGACGTTCTCTCCGTCAATCGGTTTGACGAACACGCCTTTGGCGAGGTATTCCAGATTGACCTGATGAATGATTCCTGACGACGGCGGGACGATGCGGAAATTCTGAAACGCCTGCTGACCCCAGCGAAGGAATTCGTAACGCTCTTTGTTGCGGTGAAACTCGATTTTCAGGTTGTCCTGCAAGGCGGTGTCCGTTCCGAAACAATCGGTCTGAACGGAATGGTCGATAACCAAATCGACTGGAACGAGGGGGTTGATTTTATCGGGGTTCCCGCCTAAACGGTTCATTGCGTTTCGCATTGCAGCAAGGTCGACAACGCACGGAACGCCGGTAAAGTCCTGAAGAATCACTCGCGCCGGCTTGAACGGGATTTCCATCGGCGTAAATCCGGGTTTCCACGACGCAATATTGAGAACGTCTTTTTCTGTAACCTCAAAATCGTCACAGTTTCTCAACGCATTTTCCAGAAGAATGCGAATCGAATAAGGCAGGGCGTCAATGTTGACGTCCAGAGAGTCAAGGCGATAAATTGTTGCCGTTGTCTTGCCAACGGTCAAGGTGGATTTGCTGTTAGTATAAGGCATGGCAGGATTGGTGGGTAAAATGTACCGAATGCGCCGTTCGGTTTTTTTACGTTTATTCTTAAAACATAGTCAAACGACGTTTTATTATTATACAGCAAAACCGTTAATCTGGAATAGGGAGGGGAAAAGTGAAGAATGAGAGTTCTAACAGTGGTTTGCAGCTGCGTTGTTCAAACTGCCTTGTTCTTCGGCGTTCTGCCGTTTTTCCAGTCGTAATAGTAGCAAAGAAACATATCGGTTGCGACCATAGAGGCGTCGATAATGTACAACGCCACAACCCAGTCCCAGGAATAGAGATATTTATGAATAATCCCGGCGATATAGCCAATCACGACAAGCCAAAGAAAGAAATAGCTTTTCGTGCCGGAGGTTTTGAATCTGTACGTTTTGGCGATCGAGAACGGCCACGATGCGCCAAAACAGATCAGCATGATGATTTCAAATATGCTCATTTGATTGCCGGACTGTTAGCCGTCGCGCCGTAAATCCGTCAGCCAGAGAGCAGCCATACGAACTGCCAGACCGTTGGTAACCTGGTCGATAATGGCGGACTGAGGACCGTCGGCGACTTCAGCCGTAACTTCTACGCCGCGGTTGATCGGACCGGGAGCGATAATCAAAACGTCTTTTTTCGCCTTCGCCAAGCGACGAGCGTTCATAGTGTACAGGAGTTCATATTCACGAACGGACGGGAACGGTCTGGACTGCTGACGCTCAAACTGGATTCTCAGCAGATTGAGTACGTCAACGTATGGCAGAATTTCGTCCAGAGAGTAGCTGTATTCAACGCCGATTTTAGCCCATTCAGACGACACGAGCGTTGAAGGACCGCAGAGAATTACGTTCGCGCCGAGTTTTTTCAAGCCCCAGATGTTGGATCGGGCAACGCGGCTGTGAGCGATGTCGCCAACCAGCGCGACCGTCTTGCCTTCCAACGTCCCCAAACGCTGACGAATCGTGAGAATGTCCAGCAGGGCTTGAGTTGGGTGCGCGTGCGCTCCGTCTCCGGCGTTGAGAACGCATCCGCTGGCGTTTTCGCTGATAAGCTTGGGCGCGCCGGGCATGTTGTGTCGAACGACAAACGAGTCGACGCCCATTGCTTCAATGTTGCGGGCGGTGTCAACGACTGTTTCTCCCTTCGACATCGAACTGGTTCCTGCTGCAAACGCCAGCACAGACGCCCCGAGCCGCTGAGCGGCAAGCGTAAAGCTGCTTCGCGTTCGGGTGGAGTTCTCGAAAAACAGCGTGCAGACCGTTTTGCCGGAAAGAAGGTTGAGCTTGTTTTTAGCGGACTTGCAGATCGTTCTGAATCGGTCGGCGACGTCCAATAAAAGAGTGATGTCCTCAGCGGAAAGGGATTCCAAACCGAGCAAATGTTTGTGCCGCCAGCTGTCGACGCACGGCAATGTGGAAATAAAGTCGTCCATGAGCGAACTCTCAAAAGAAGAATGGTATTTGGATAACTTCTATAGATTATAACCGGAATTAAAATACTGACAAGAGGGGCGGGAACGAGGATTGAGGGACAGGCGCTTTCATAATTATCGAGTTTAATCGATCTGAATATTGCAAATTTAACAGAGTAATTTATTAATTCTGCTTGTAAATTAAATAACCCGGCACAGGAAGCATTTTAAATAGTCGGTTTCCGGGCAGGAGTCCAGGACGGGATGATCGGGAGCGGCTCCGCGCTGCTGAAGGATTTGGATGCGTCTGCCCGCCTGTGACGCTGCGCCGTGGAGCATGTCGAAAAAGTCTTCTCGACGAACGGAGCCGGTGCAGGAGCATGTTACAAGAAATCCGCCGGGAGCGACGCACGAGATTCCCAGCTTGTTGAGGTAATGGTATCCGCGGAGAGCTTCCTGAACAGAGCGTTTTCCCTGCGCGAATTTGGGCGGGTCGAGAACGACTCCGCCGAACGTTCTCCCTTCGGACTTGAACCGTTCCAAAATCTGGAACGAGTCGCCCTGCAGCGTTTCGACGTTGTCGACCGCGTTGAGCTGAGCGTTCTTTTTGACCTGTTCGAGGGCTTTGGCGCTGGAATCGCACGCCAGACACGAAACGGCCCCAGCTTGTGACGCGGCAATCGAAAAGCCGCCATGATAGCAAAACATGTCCAAGACGGTTTTCCCTTTGAACAGTTCAGCCGCCGCCAGACGGTTTTCTCGCTGGTCGAGATAGAACCCGGTTTTCTGTCCGCCTAAAAGTTGTATTTCATATTTGATTCCGCCGGACTGAATTACCATCGTTTCCGGAACCGGAGCGCCAAAAACGCGGTCGGCTGTCAGTTCCTCCGGCGCGCCTTCCCGGCGAGCCATGGCGGGTTCCGTCGTCGCGATAACGGTTTTTGCTCCCGTTAGATTTTGGAGAATTTGGGCAAATTGTTCCGCGCGCAACAAAATTCCTAAACTCGTCGCCTGCATGACAAGAACGTCTTCGTACTTGTCGACAATCAAGCCGGACAGAGCGTCCCCTTCGGAGTTAATCAGACGAGTCGCCTGAGAGAAATATCCCAGCTCTTTTCTCAAATCAATCGCAGTAGAAATCCGTTTCGTCCAAAAGGCGTCGTCTAAAGATTCGGATTCGTTCCAAGTATACAACCGTACACGAATCTTGCTGTGAGAGTTGTACAGACCTCGGGCGAAGAATCGTCCTTTGTCGGAATAGACGTCAACGACGCTGCCGTCTTGCGGTGTATTGGATTTATCGAGTAATTCCAGAGAACCGTCGAGAATCCAAGGATGACCGCCCAGCAGGGCGCGGAGCTTGTTTGGTTTGAGAGTAACGCGCATGGGAGAAGAAAGGGAATAGGGAATAGGGAGTAGGGAGTAGGGAGTAGTTTTAATTCGCCGAAGGCGAAACCCTATTCCCTATTCCCCATTCCCTATTCCCTGAATAAACTACTTCAGGAATTCGCGAACGCTTTCCAGCTGTCCGGCGGATCCGAGAACGGTGTTCTTGTGAATGATGTAGTCAGCGTAAGCAGCCATGAATTTCTTTCCTGGCGGGCGCAGGTCGAAGTTCTGCGGGTTGGCGAGGAATTCTTCACGGTGAATGGCGCACCATACCAGACGTCCGTCGGTGTCGATGTTGATCTTGCAGACGCCGAGCTTGGCGGCGGGCAGGTATTCAGCTTCGTTTACGCCGGAAGCGCCAGCGAGCTGTCCGCCAGCGTTGTTGATGCGATCAACCCATTCCTTCGGAACGGAAGAGGATCCGTGCATGACCAACGGGAAGTTGGCGGGAATGGCTTTCTGGATTTCAGCCAGAACGTCAAAGTGCAGACCCTGTTTTCCAGAGAACTTGAACGCGCCGTGGCTGGTTCCGATAGCAACCGCGAGGGAGTCGCAGCCGGAACGATCGATGAATTCAGCAGCGGTGCTGGGGTCGGTCAGTTTAACGGACGCGACGATGTCTTCTTCGACTCCGCCGAGCTGTCCGAGTTCAGCTTCAACGACGATGCCCTTGTCGTGGGCGCGATCGACAACGCGGCGAGTGATTTCGATGTTCTTTTCGAATTCTTCAGCCGAGGCGTCAATCATAACGGAGGAATAGAATCCGCTGTCGATGCAGTCGTAGCAGGCTTCTTCGTTGCCGTGATCCAGGTGAACGGCGAAGATGGCTTCCGGGAACACCTGTTCAGCTGAACGAATCAGACCTTCCAGGAATCGCTTGTCGGTATAGGAACGAGCGCCTTTGGAAATCTGAATGATGAACGGAGCGCTTTTAGAAGCGTCGCTGGGATCTTCGTTCTTGGCGGACTTGCCAAGGTTGCCGCGGAACAGACCGACGATCTGTTCGAGGTTATTGATGTTGTAAGCGCCGATAGCGTATTTGCCGTAGGCATGCTTAAACAGTTCGGTGGTGGTTACGATCATCTCGATTAATCCTTCTGCGAGGTTGACTCGCAAATAAAGTAAGGAACAAGCCGCGGCGACAATACGCTTCGCCTGACCGCTCCTTGATACAGTAAATTTACTGCCCTCTATTATATATGCTTTTCCTGAATTGTCAAGTAGGCGGCGAGGCGCCGCTCCCAGTCCGCGCTCCCGCGCGAGAGACAATAACCGCTCCCGTTGGTCGCTTTGTCTTCTCTCGCAACTCGCAACTTCCAATTGGGAACCGACCCTGTCGGTGCGAGATGATGTCCGTTAATTTTTTAACACGAAATACACGAAAGTATTTTCATTATTATTTGTCTATTGTGTTTTAAAAGCTACTGCCTATTGCCTATTGCCTACTGCCTACTGCCTTTCTCCAAACCGCTCTTGTAATTCTTTTAAAAAATGGTATATTGTAACCCGGTCGGCAACGTTGTCGATCCTTTGAAAATGATTTGTGTTGCGCTTGCCTTTTTCGCAATTCGCAACTCGCAACTTTGGGGATGTAGGCAGTAGAGAATAGTGGTTAGTTTTAAGTGGTAAGGACGCAAGCGCTCATCTGTGCTTCTGGGGAGCGGACATTGTCCGCGATAATCAAAGGTTGTTTGTTTATTGGCGGGTAATACCCGCCCCCCGTAAGCGTTCACTTAACTTACCACTAACCACTAAATGCTCTCAATCTCCTACTCCCTTACAAACCATTCATTTTATCATGTTCTACAATTCTATCTTAGACGCAATCGGTAACACTCCGATTGTGCGAATCAACAAGCTCAACGAGGGTCAGGCAGAAGTTCTGGCTAAGGTTGAGTACTTCAATCCTGCAAGTTCCGTCAAAGACCGTATTGCTTTCGCAATGATTGATGCGGCAGAGAAGTCTGGCGCGCTGAAACCCGGCGGACTGATTATCGAACCGACCAGCGGCAACACCGGCGTTGGTCTGGCTCTGGTCGCAGCGGTAAAAGGATACCGCATTATCATGACGATGCCGGAAACGATGTCAATCGAACG
>JAFZAL010000107.1 GCA_017557195.1 Thermoguttaceae bacterium
ACACCTGCTGCGCCGTCTATATTGCGCGCTCAGAAGGGGAAGAGTTGAAAGAGTGAGGGAGTAGGGAGTAGTTTTTAAATTCGCCGTAGGCGAATTACTATTCCCCATTCCCTATTCCCTATTCCCTAATCTGCCGCATCTTGATAGAACGTTTCCGGACGGTACAGAGGCATGTATCGATAATAGACTTGAAGCGTCATGGCGCATAGAGCCGTTACATAGAGGCGCCCGCCGGCTTCGTTATGCTCGCCGGGGAAGAACCAACTCCCGGACTCGTGCCCGGTCTGCGCCTGAGTGGAAATGAGATAGTCTCGCATTTTCGGGTTCCACGTTCGCCAGCGCGGGCCTTCGTAATGGCGCAAGACCAAGGTCGCGTAGTAGTTGTAATAGACGTCTTTGTCGGACGGTCCCCAGTCGTTGAGGTACGACGTCCCCTTGTCAAGAGCGTCTTCCGTTCTTCGCCATCCAGAAAACATTCTGCCGAACAGCCCCACCGCCGTGGTCGACCGTCGAGGCGAGTTGTCTTTGTAGCCGTACAGAGCCCCATGGTCAGAGGAGACGGAATCAAGAAATTTACTGGTATTCGCCCAAGTCGCCCGGGGAACTGTCGCTCCCGCCTTTTGAGCGGAACGCAAAGCCATCAACATCCAGACGGTCATCGTCGTGTCGCCCGGCTCTTCCGGCTCGTATCGCCACCCTCCGTTAGTCGGCGCTTGATTGTACGTAATATAATTGACACATTCCTGAATCGGCTCTAAAAACGCGTTGTCTTCCGTCAGTTCGTAAATCTCGCATAGCGCCAAAGTCGAAAGGGCGTGAGCGTACATTCCTCCGTGCTGAGATCCGCGCCGGAAGTTCATGCCGCGCCGTTCGTTAAATTCTCCCTTGCTGGCAAGATACGTAAATCCCTGTTTGACCGTTTGCTGGTACTCGCCGCTGACGTGAGTGTTTCCCTTTCCCATAAACGCGAGCAAAGCCAGAGCCGTTGCGCCGGTGTCGGACGTTTCCGTTCCGGGATTTTTACACGCGCCTCGGCAGTTGGGATGCTTCTCGAACGAAAAGCGCCAAGAGCCGTCTGGATACTGGTGCATCGCGATCCACGCTAAAGCTCTGTCCGCCGCTTGTTCGCTGTTACTGTTTCCCCCGCCCTCTTTGAGCAGCTTCTGCCGAACCCCGTCGTCCGCTCGACCATTTACGCCGCCGCCAACCGCCTCGTCCGACTGCCCCGCTTCCAAGCCCTCGCGGCTTTTTCCCAACTGAAGGATTTCGTTCGCCTGCTGATTGGCGCCTGCCGCCGTTTCTCCCGAATCCGGATTTTCCGAATTGTATGCTGAGATAACGTCTTGCAGATCCACCTTCCGCGTCGTGTCGTCCGCCTCCATCTCAACGGGTTTGACGTCGTCCAGTTCAGCGGCGGGATTCTCCGATTCCGTTTCCGGAACCGCGTCCTCTTCCAGCAGCGCGGAGCTTTCGTCAGCCTGCATTCCTCCTGCCTGACTGACCGCGACGTCTCCAAAATCGTCTTCCGGAAGCGTGAAATCTTCAAAAGAATCGTACGATACAATAAGCGAAATCCCAGAAAACGAGTTTGTTTTATGGTAAATCGGAATCAACGCCAGGATAATTAAGACAATAAAATGAAATAAAAATGAAATAATGATTCCCCACGGGGAGTCCTCATCCTCAGTTGCGAGTTGCGAGTTGCGAGTTGCGAGAGAATCCAAAGCGACCAACGGGAGCGATTCTTTACAATCGTGCGGTAGCGCGGTCTGGGCGCGGCGCCTCGCCGCCGAGTTGCGAGTTGCGAGTTGCGAGAACGGAGTAGTATTTAAATTCGCCTCCGGCGAATCACTACTGCCTACTGCCTCTTGCCTACTGCCTGCCTCCGGCTTCGTCAGGAAATCAAAATTTGGCATTTCGACAGTAATTTTAGTATCTATTTGAGAAAAGTCAACGTCAAAATGAATTATTTTTGGAGAAATCGCCCCTGTACTCCCTTGTAATTTATGATAAAACTGCTATATTATGCAGAACTGAAAGCGATTCCCTCCGTTTTCAGCCTATGTAATTTTAATAATTTGGGGCGTCGGACGTTATTTTCTCCCAAGTAATATCCAAGGGCGCCGAAGCTTAACGCCATAAAGTTTTTTGAGGAAAACCCAATGTACGCAATTATTGAAGACGGCGGACGTCAATTTAAAGTTGAAGAAGGTTTGCGCTTTTGCATTGATTACCGTGATAACGTCAATCCCGACGACAAAATCGATCTGACCACAGTTCTGGCTATCCGCACAGACGAAGGTCTGAAGATCGGCAAACCGGCTCTGGAAGGCGCGAAAGTCGTCGTTAAGGTTCTCAGCGTCGAAAAAGGACCCAAACTGGTCGTCCAGAAATTCCGTCGCCGCAAGGACTCCAAACGCCGCAACGGACACCGTCAGAAGTATACCAAGGTCGTTGTTGAACAGATTCTCGGCTAATTCGCCCTCTGTTTTACAGATACATCAAAATCGCCGTCAGATTTTTCTGACGGCTTTTTTGATTAACGCTTAACGTTTTTTCTACCGATTTTCCAACTGCCGCTTGACGTCGTCGAAGGATTTCTGCATATTGGACTCCGTTCCCCAGGCGCGGCGGACATCGGATTCGTCCAGAATGCGGCAATGCCCGGTGAGTTTATGTTGCTGCAATTTCCAGCCGCGGAACTGGTCGATGTTATTCCACCAGACGTCTCCCCCGGCGGTCGATCTGTCCCAGTTGTAGAAGTCCTGAATGACAGCAATGTCTTTCGCGGTCGGCGTTGCGGGTCGATTCGCCTGACGCAGTACAAGCTGCTGTTTGACCTTTTCAAAGGCGATTTGCATCTTTCCCATTCGCCCCCAGGCTTTTCGGATGCCGTCCGGGTCGATGATCCGACAATGCCCTGTAACCTGATTGTGCTGAAGAATCCAGCCGGAGCAGGAGTCCAAGGCGTCCCACGCCACCGTTCCGCCCAACGTTGGGAAATCGACGTTGCTGAAATCCTGGGGAACGACAATGTACTTGTTGGTAAAGTTCCCGGTCTTGAGCCGCTTTTTATAGTTTTCCAGATACTCAAAGCCAAAGTGATTGACGGAGCCGTCCATGGTCAGCTCTATAAATCGAGTCGGGTCGACTGGATACAAGTACCCGGTTCCCAGCGCAGGGGCGAATTCCCCTCCAACTTTGTAAACCGCCAGCATCGCGTCGTTGACGTTAACCAGGTTGACAACCGGCTCCTGAGAGACGGCAAGGGTTGCGGTAATGTTGGGGTCGTCGTTGTTGATAGCCGATCCCGCGAGGATGATTTTTCTTACTGTTATGTTTCTTTGCTGACAGATCGCCGCCGCGTTGATAACGATTCTTCCGCCGAGCGAATGTCCGACCAGAACCAGTCTGTTGCGTCGATGGGCGGGCAGGCGAATAATCTCGTCTGCCAAAACGGGAGCGTATTGTTTCGCATTTTCCAGAGAAATGCTCCAGGCCGGCCCCATTTGCACCAGGTTCAACTTTGGGGAGTTCCATTTCTTCAGTTCGACCGATTCCGCGTTCGGATAAATTTCCCGAAGCTCCGCAAGCTCTTTTTCAAACTTGTCCTGAACGGTAACCATGCCGTGAACGAACCAGACGATTGGTCTGTCGTCCGGGGCGTTAAATTGAGGGTATTGCGCTGAAGCGGCGCTGGCGCCAAAGACGATAACGGCGACAAACAGGGAAAGCAGAATTCTTTTCATTTTGGTAGACTTTCTGGGGAGCGGACATTGTCCGCGAAAAATCAAATGTTGTTTGTTGGCGGGTAATACCCGCCCCCCGTAAACGGTTGGTTGTTAAGTTAATCCCGGACATTGGCTTCTTACAGACGTTGTTATCTCGTAGAATTCTCGTCCGGCTGAGCGATTTGGATGTATTGTTGGCTGTCGGCGTAGGAAAAGGTTTTCATAGCGACGGCAAGCGGGGATTTATCGGACGGGTTGAGCGGTTCTCGAACCAGCGACCATTGGCTGCTGAGAATAGTACCCGTCGGGCATGAACTGCACTTTCCGGTAAGAGAAATCATTTCATTTTGTATATCGAACCCAAAAGCGAGCTGATTGAAATGAGTGGCGTCTGAATAGGGATTAAATCCTCCGCCACCGCTGAGGCGAAGCTGCGATACAAGCGTATCGAGCAAACCGCGGTCAATAACGCCGTTTTGAGCGTCCACCCGCCCGCGAGCGCTTACCAGCCGCTGGTCGATAAACTCGCCTTTTTCGATTGTAATTTTGGCGTTGGCGATCATTTGCGCTCTGCCGGCTTTGATAAACATCTGACTCAAATCGACGTTGTCGAACTCGCCTGTAACAGTCCCGTCCCAGCCAGCGCCGGCGTTGGCGGCGACAACGGTTCCCTGAAAGAGTGAATTGGAGCCAAGACGCTTTAATGGCGCGTGCCAATGCGAGATTAGACCGGAAGCAATCGGACAGTTGGACGCGTCCAGAGCAATTGTCGTTGTTGCGGGAGACGTGTTTGTCAAACGCGCTATTTTCAGACGCGCAGGTTCGTTCGATTCTTCCTTTTTCATATCTTCGCGGAGGTCGTTTATGTAGAGAGCAAACACGCCTTCGGAACCGTCTTTGACGTCTTTGAGCGTTCCGGACATGAATCGAATTGACTGTTCCTTGCAGGAGTCGAAAGACACGTTGACCGCCGAGAATTCCACCTGCATGTTTTTCCACAGCCGACGGTGAGCGAACGATCGATGGACAAAAGACCACAGGGAAACAGAGTTGTCCATGTACACCTTGCAGTCTTTAAGGCGAATTCTCAACAGCCGAATGGGCGTTTTGGTGTGCTGATGCTCCACTTCCAGCAAGGCGCATTTCAAAACCGGCTCGCCCGTTTCCGGGTCGCTCAGCGTTACGCGTTCAAACCGGGATGTGTCCCAGCGCGGGCGCTCAAACGACTCGAAATTGACCTGCATTTCCAGCGCGTTGGTTAACGCCGATTCCGACCATTCAACATACGTTTTACTGCGAATAAAAAACGCTATAAAGATCAACGCGACGAGAGGCGCCCAGCCGAAAACCGCCAAAACGGTACGGGCTATGCGTCGTCGGATTTTATCGCGTAATCTCATGTTGGGGAATAGGGAGTAGGGAGTGGGGAATAGGGAGTGGTAAGTTTTTAGTGGTAAGCGCTAAGGTCGCAAGCGTTCTTTTTCCTATGCACTATGCACTATGCACTATGCACTATGCACTAAGCGCTAAGCGCTATTTTTCTCTTGCTAATTTGTTGAATAAAATGATTCTCTGCCGAATTTCCTCGACGTTGTCACAGCCGAACTTTTCTGTCATCGCTGTGGCAAGCGTCATGGCGACAACCGATTCCAAAACAATCGCGGCGGCGGGAACGGCGCAGACGTCGGAGCGTTCGTAAGTCGCCTCGTCGGGCTGTTTGGTTGTCAGATTGACTGATGCCATCGGTTTGAGCATGGTCGGAATCGGCTTCATCGCTGCGCGGACGACAATGTCCTGCGAGTTCGTCATGCCGGCTTCCAAACCTCCTGCCCGGTTCGTCGGACGAACGAATCCAAGACAATTTGTATTGACCAGTTTCGGGTCGAAGCCGATAGCGTCGTGCGCCTGCGAGCCGGGCACGAATCCCGCCTGAAATCCCAAGCCGATTTCGACGCCCTTGATCGCCTGAACCGCCATGACGGCTTGTGCCAGACGTCCGTCGAGTTTGTCCGCCCATTGAGCGTGCGTTCCCAGCCCAAACGGCAAACCGGTAGCGCGAATTTCGATGATTCCGCCGACTGTGTCGCCCGCTTCCCGGGTTTTGTCGATTAAATCGCAGGCTCGTTTGTCCGCCTTTGAAGAGGAAAGCGAATACACCGGGCTGGCGTTTCGCTTTTCAATCGCAGCGTCAAAATCAGAGAGCAGGGCAGAGTCAGGCGTCAATTCCGCTTCCCCAATTCGGACGACGTAAGCCAGAACGCGAACCCCGGCGCACGTCTCCAAAAGCTGCTCCGCCAACGCGCCAGCCGCGACTTTCGCCGCCGTCTCTCGAGCGCTGGAGCGTTCCAGAATAGCGCGAATTCCGTCGAGATACTTTCGCGAGCCGGACAGGTCGCCATGTCCCGGACGCGGTCTTTCCAGTTCCGGCATTTGCGGGAGTTTATAGTCTCGGTTTTTCACCCAAAGGGCGACGGGGCTTCCCAGCGTTTGGTTGACTTTCACGCCGGTAAGAACGTCGACGGAATCGGTTTCGATTTGCTGACGCCCGCCGCGGCCGTACCCGCCCTGACGCAGACGAAGCAGCGAGTCGATTTTATCTGTATCAATTTCCAGCCCGGCGGGAAAGCCGTTCAGCAAAGCCAGAATGCCTTTTCCGTGCGATTCTCCAGCTGTTAAATATGTCAAAGCCATAGTTATGGATAAGGGGGGAAAGGGTGTTAGGCGAGCCGGGGCGCGTTAGCCCCCGGTTAAACTGCGAAGCGGTTCTTTCGGGAAAAAGGAACAAAACGCAATCTGATACTTCGCCACTATATATTATATCAATGAGCATTATATATCAAATTGCCCTGCAATACCAGAGCAATTTTTCGGTTTTTTGCCGGGGAGATTGGCAAATACGCCTTCCAAATTGCGTATTTTAATTCTTGAACGTTTATTGAGAACTATTACTCCGTCTCGACGAGCTTTTTAGATCGAAGATTTCTGTAAATTATATATGAAGTAATTAAAACAACTATCAGCGATAAAATGCCGCTCCAAATTATAAGCGTATTGTCATGTTCTCGAAGGTACTTGACGGTCTCAGGGTTGTAGCCCTGTTGATGTAAGTAATACCAATATGGAATTATACGAGACCATCTGTTTGGATTGGCGTCAGCTCCATGTTCAACGAGAAATTTCACCATTTCAAAATCGTCGGAATTTACAGCATGCTCTAAAGGTGAACGGTAATAGCTGGAAGAGATAGACGAATTAACGTTTATTTTTTTCTCTTCAACAAAAAAACGCAATACGTTGACATCGTGACTGTCGATAGCGTATGCCAAAATTGATGAATCCTCATTGCTGTTGTCATCAGCGCCCTGTTCAATAAGCCATTGAATCAGTTCCATATTGCCGCTGCATGCCGCCCCTTGTAAAACATTATTTGATTTTCTAATGTCAGCGCCCTGCTTTACAAGGTACTGAACCAGCTTCATATTGCCATTTAGAGCTGCATAGAATAACAGATTTTTGTCTTGATTTATATTGGCGCCTTGTTCGACAAGCCATTCAACGAGTTCAATATTGTCGCTTTTAACCGCCGGTCTTAAAATATCATTGTCGACGACGGCGTCCATTCCTTGCTCAACCAGCCATTGAACCAGTTTCAAATTGCCAGTCAGCGCCGCGATGGATAATAAATCGATCCCATCGTTATCAAAATCTATATGAAGGTTTCCGCCGATGTAACGAGTCCGACGATTCGTATTAGTAATTACAGCATTAATGTCTAATCCCTGTTCGACAAGCCATTGAACCGCTTCCACGCTGCCGCCTTCAGCAGCATAATGTAAAACGGTGCATTCTTCGGTATCTTTGGCGTTTATGTCCAATCCTTTATCTATGAACCATTTAATCAATTCGATATTGCCGCTTTTAGCGGCATGATGCAGACATGTACATTCACATGCCACTTTTGTGTTGACGTTCAATCCGTTCTCGATGAGCCATTTAACAATTTCCAAATTGCCGCCTTCAGCGGCTGCGTGTATAGTAGAACAGCCATGCGAATTTTTGATGAATATATCGGCGCCGTTTTCAACAAGATATTGAAATATTTCCCAATTGCCTTTTAACGCTGCAACGAACAGCGCTGGATTGCCGCCGTTATAGTCTCGATTATTGACGTCTACTCCATTCTCAACAAGCAGTTTTACCATTTCCAAATTGTCATTATCAGCAGCAAAGAATAAGGGCTCTATATTGAGCCTGTTTTTAGCGCTGACGTCTGCGCCCTTTTCGACCAATTGTTTGGCGAGATC
>JAFZAL010000108.1 GCA_017557195.1 Thermoguttaceae bacterium
GAATAGGGAATAGGGAATAGGGAGTAGGGAATAGGGAGTAGGGAATAGGGAGTAGGGAATAGGGAGTAGGGAATAGGGAGTAGGGAATAGGGAGTAGGGAATAGGGAGTAGGGAATAGGGAGTAGGGAATAGGGAGTAGGGAATAGGGAGTAGGGAATAGGGAGTAGGGAATAGGGAGTAGGGAATAGGGAGTAGGGAATAGGGAGTAGGGAATAGGGAATAGAGAGTAGAAAAAACGGGGGGCAAGAATCGGGGAACAAAAATGACGATTCCCAATTACAAGAAATCTGTGAAAATCCGTCCAATCCGTCAAATCCGTGAACGGACGAATTATCAAAAAACTTTGGACAGCTCTTGCGTAATTACGCATTACGCATTACGCATTACGAATTGTCTCAACGATGTCCGAAATCGCGTCGGAAAGCGAAAATTGGGGTCGGTATTCGATAGCCGAAAACAGCTTGGAAACGTCCGGAGTGCGCCAGCGGCAATCTTCAAAATTTTCCCCATAAACGGCGGTGGAGGGCAAAAATTCGATCGTCGATTTTGACCCGGTTTGAGCAATAACTTTTTTCGCCAAATCCAAAATTGAAATCGATTCCGAAGAGCCGATATTGTAAATTTGACCGGAATTGTCGGATTTCGAAACCAGTTCGCGAATAATTTTGACAACGTCGGAAACGTGTATAAAACAGCGTCGCTGCGCCCCGTCGTCAAAAACGGTCAACGGAGCGTTTTTCAAAGCGGCGGAAACAAATCTGGGCAAAACCATGCCGTACTGCCCTGTTTGACGAGCGCCGACAACGTTGAAAAATCGTCCAATTACAGCAGAAAGTCCAAACTGGCGAACGTACGCTAAAACCAGATGTTCGTCAATCGCTTTCGATAACCCGTAGCTCCAGCGGCCAATTGTCGTCGGGCCGTAAACCAGTTCGTCATCTTCAGACCAAATTCTGGCGGGATTTCGGCCGTAAACTTCGGACGTCGACGCAAAATAGAGTTTTACCGGACGAACGCGATTTCGGCGTTCCAGAACCCGCAGTAGCGTTTGCGTCAAATCGATATTGGTTTGAATCGTCCGAACGGGATCGGAAGCAACCAACGCCACGCCGACCGCCGCCGCGAGATGATAAACCTCGTCGACGCCGGACGCCAACTCCGACAAAACAGACTCGTCGCCCGCGTCAGAGCAAACGTACTGAAAATTGGGATTGTCGAACAATTCAGCAATATTTTCGCGCCGTCCTGTCGATTCGTTGTCAATTCCAATCACGTTCGCGCCGTCCGCCAGCAGACTGCGAGTCAAATGCGAGCCGATAAACCCAGCCGCGCCGGTAATCAAAACAGTTTTAGACATAATACCGTATTGTACCGCAAGAACAAAGATTCGCAAGGGGGAGAAAAAAACGGACGCCATTTCAGAAAAAGCGTCCGTTTGAAAAAAAGTTAGAAGTTTTAAGTGGACAGTGGTTAGGACGCAAGCGCCGCGCCCAATCCTTACCACTTACCACTAACCACTTACCACTTTAGAAAAATAGTTCCAATTTATTTGTTATCCCCTTACAGCTCAATCACCGACATGGAGTGCGGAGCGTCGTTTTCGTTGTCAAACGGGAGATCGATGTTGGAAATATAGAGTTTGTTGCCGCGGCGGCAGACTTCCGAGCAGCGATCCAGCGCGCCGTCAGCGCCGGTTCCAACAGGATTTTTGGCAAGCGTTGTAACGATGCCCGTCGAAATGCTGACTTTATGAACGGCGTTGCCGGCGAAGTCAGCAAAGTAAATGTAACCGTTCGTGCTGTCAACGCGAATGCCGTCGATTGACATCAGCTTTTTGCGTTCGTTCAGACAAGGAATGACGTCTCGAACTTTTGTTACTTTCGAACCATCGGCGTCAAAAGTCAATTCGTAAATCTGCTTGTCTCCGAAATTGGCGACGTAAACTTTGCCGTCAACGGAAGAACTGCATCCGTTAGCGCCAACTCGCCAGTCCGGGTCGTTGGTTTTGAACTGGAAAATAAAGTGCGGGTCGCAGTCCGTTTCGCTGACGTAGGTCTTGGCGCGATACGGATTCGCCGGGTCAAGTTCTTTCAGATCAAAGCAGAACAAACCGGACGTCAGCGGGCAAGGCGTGTCTTCTGTAACGCGGGTTTCGCAGAAATAAACTTTGCCGTTGGCAACGGTCAAGCCGTTGGGCGCGACAAAATTGGTCGCCAAAACTTCGCAGCGAACGGGTTTGCCGTCTTCAAAAACGACGCGGAGCAGACGTCCGTTGTGATTGACGTGTCCGCTAATTTCCTGCGAGTCCGCAACGTACAGGTTTCCGTCCTGACCGAACGCGATTCCCAGCGTGCCGGCGTGTTTGGTGTCCGGGTTAACGGGAATGCGGAAAATCTCTTCGACAGTGTCGTCCGGCTTGATAACCAGCAGCGGCGCCTCGCCCTCTTCGACCGCAGCGGGAATAACCAGATAAATATTGTTGTCAGCCGGATTGTACGTCATGCCGTCTGGCGTTTTGTATTTGTCGCCCAGATCAATCATGTTCGGAGCTTTCAACGAAACCGAGTCGGTTGTGATTTCCGCCCAAAGAATTTTTCCATACACGGCTAAAACGACGAGAACAATAATATACAAAAACAACTGTAATAAGCTACGCTCTTCATACCACGTCCTAATTTTGCTAAACATCATCAATTGTCTCCTTTACGATAAAAGCTGAATATAATAAACATGTAGAATTACATGCTTAAAAGGGACTGAAACGCGCCGGTTTCAGTCCCTTTTGATTTGCCCTGAAATCAGTTGTTCAGGAAGTGATCGTTAATGCCGGGATCGTTGTGACGAACGGCGCTGTTGGTGTGGAGGTTGGCGACTTCCGTCAGAATGCAGCCTTCCGGACCCGCCATTTGCCAGTGCTTCGTTTCGATTTTCGCCAGCTGAACGTATTCGCCGGCGTTGACCCATTTGCCATGTTTGACTTCGACCTTGCCGCCCATGTGACATTCCGGAATCTTGATTTCCGGCGGGAGGTTGTCGTCGCCAATGCCGACGATGAACGATTTGCCGTGACGGATAAACCAGCCTTCATTTTTAACGGCAATGCCGTCGCCCTTGATGTGCCAGTGTTCCGGCAGCATCTGACCCGGGAGAAGATAAAGGTCTTGCATCATGAACGTCTGACCGAGCTTGTCTTTGTCGTGATTGACGATTCCGATGCACGCCAGGCCCAGTTCGGTGTACTTGCCCGTTCCGTAGTCAGAAACCCACAGGCGTTCTTTCAGATCCGGGAAAACCGGGTAATTGAAATAGCGGCACAGAGCGATAATAGCGTCCTTGGCTTTGTCTTCGTTGAACTTGCCATCGGTGTAGAAGTCCTCATTATTGAACTTCAGACCGGCGGGAGTCGGCTGACCCTGTTCGGCTGCCGGTCTGGCAAAAAAGCGACGAGGACCCCAAGCAGCAGCTTCCGATTCCGAAGCGGTTCCAGCAACGACGCCAGCAAAAGCCGCGCCCGCAGCCAACAAAGCGGAACGACGATTGATTTTTTCCATTTCAAACTCCTTATCAAAACAAAATTTCAGGGGGATTCGACCTTTACTAGTCAGCGGCGAGAGCGTCCATACAGCCCAACGCTATACGTTGTTACAGGGTCGAATAACCATTATCTACGTTTTAACAAACCTTCGTTAAAACCAGTATTTTTAATACAGTATACCGGAATTAAATATTTTTTCAAGTGTTTTTTCAGGAAATCGCCCCAAAATGAGAAATATTTTCATTCCGTATTCAAAAAAACAGTCCAAGCGCTTGAATCTTGCTGGACAATCTTATATAATAGCGTCATTGAGTAACTGAGAATCCGTTAATGTGGTAAGTTGTAAGTGTTAAGCGCTAAGGACGCAAGCAGAACTCCCACTTCCTACTAACCACTAACCACTAACCACTATTTTCTATAATTCCTCTATTTTCAATCCCTTATTCCCCATGTACTACCTCGGAATTGACAACGGCGGGTCGATGACCAAAGCCGCGTTATTTGATGAATCAGGAACGCTGATTTCGGTCTGTTCGGAAAAAGTCGAGCTTCTTCACCCGCAGCCAGGCATGGAAGAAGTCGACGGGAATCAGCTTTGGAACAGCAATGTCAAGGCAATTCGTTCTGCCATCGAGCAAGCGAAAATTGACCCGAAAGAGATCGCGTGTATCGCGTGCGCCGGGCATGGAAACGGCATGTATCTGGTTGACGACGCCGGGGCGCCGCTGGTCGGAGTTCGATCGACGGACATTCGCGCCAGAGCGTACGTTGACCAATGGGAGCGCGACGGCATTGTCGACGCTCTTATGGACAAAACGACGCAGCGCACCTGGGCGGCTCAGCCCAACGCCCTGCTCCGCTGGTTTGAAGACAATCGACCAGAAACGCTTCAGCAGGCGAAATGGATGTTTATGGTCAAGGACTTTATTCGATTCAAGCTTACCGGCGAGGCGTACATGGAACTCACCGACGCCTCCGCGACAAGCCTCCTCAACAACCAGACCGCTCAGTGGGACGACGATCTGTTACAGGCGTGGGGCGTGGAGAAGTATCGGCGTCTGCTGCCGCCGCTGGCGCAAACGACTCAGATTTGCGGGCGCGTTACGCCTGCCGCCGCTCAGGAGACGGGGCTGGCTGTCGGGACGCCGGTTGCTGGCGGGATGTTCGACATCGACGCCGTCGGGCTGGGCGTCGGCATGACCGACCCGACGTCGCTGTGCCTCATTTCCGGGACGTGGGGAAACAATCAGTACATCGCCCCCGCCCCCGTTGTCAGCAAAGACATCTTCATGACGACGCTGTATTCCATTCCCGGGTATTATCTCATGCTGGAAGGAAGCGCGACGTCGACCAGCAACCTGGAATGGACGCTTTCCACGTTCTTCAAGGCGGATAAAGAGCTTTTAGCTCTGAAAAACAGCGGACAGTCCATCTACGACGTTCTCAACGCAGAGCTGGCGGCAACGGAGCCGGAAACCAGCGGCGCGCTGTTTTTGCCGTACCTGTACGCCTGCCCCGCCAACCCGGACGGCAAAGGCGTTCTGTTTGGCTTGGACGCCTGGCAGAATCGCGGCGACGTCATGCGCGCCGTTTGCGAGGGTATCGTTTACGCCCATTACTGGCACATAGAACGTCTGCTCAAATTCCGAACCAAGCCCGGCGAGATTCTCCTGGCGGGCGGCGCGGCGAAAAGCCCGATTTGGCGGCAGATGTTTGCCGACGTCTTCCAGACGCCGGTTCGCGTTCCCGACGGGGCGGAACTGGGCGCGTTAGGAGCCGCGATCGCCGCTGCCGTCGCCGTGGGCGCGTTTCCAGACTGCCAGTCCGCCTGTAAAACGTTCGTCAAATTCTCCAGCGTCAACCAGCCGGACGCCTCCAAAGCAGACGTCTACGCGAAAAAGTACGCCCGATTCAAAAAGCTGCTGGAAGTCCTCAACCCCAGCTGGAGCGAACTGCTATGGAAATAAGGGAGTAGGGTACCCCATATTGGAAACGAGTTAGGAATGAGGAGTGAGGAGTGAGGAGTTTCGCTTCGCGCTCCTCATTGTTTATGCGCGGGTCAGTCCGTACACGGATTTTGGCGAGCCGGGGTGCGTAAGCCCCCGGGAAAAAACAGATTCGCGCCGATTGGTTAATGAAAGGCGGTAACGAAATGAGCGTAGCGAATGAAGTTACGCTTTGTTCGAAGTGTACATACCAAAGCGACGCAGCCGAAAACCTCCTCTGGATGTAGCCCGTCCTCGGGCTACAACTTGACGGCTTGCCGTCAAGGAAATGCGGAAGCCTCCAAAAATCTTTTGAACGTGAATAACCCCTCCGACCCGCTGGATCGCGGCTGGCGGCGTGGCGCCGCTCCCAGTCCGCGCTGCCGCGCGAAACGTATTAAAATCGCTCCCGTTGGTCGCTTGCGTTTCGGAGGGTCGACGTCCGCGTCGACCGCAGGCGTCCTCGCCTGCCAACGGAACAATGCCCCGAAAAATATCTCTTTGTCGACACGAAAACCTTTCCGGGTCGCGGACGAAGTCCGCCAAACAAAAAAACGGGAGTTTCCTCCCGCTTAATGTATTCTGTTACGATTACGTAACTCCTAACTCCTCACTCCTAATTCCTAACTCGCTTCCGCAGGAATAACACGACAACCCCAAGCGCTAACAATGCCCACGTCGACGGTTCAGGAACGGCGTTAGCGTCAACCGTTGCGGAAAGAACGCCTGTCGTTGGATTGTAGCTTATGCCAGTAAGATATGATGGATACGAAAGCTCTGCATTTTCGAATGAACCAATATTAGCCGGAAGCTGAAAACTGACCTGCTGATTCGGTACAGGAGATGCGCCTTCGTCTAACGCCAGAGTAATAATTGACCCTTCAGCAAACTCTGTCGTTCCTGAAACCAGAAGGGAGTCAGCGCCCGTTTCGTCGAATTCCAACAACAGAGTCGAACCCGGATTGAGCGTAAAATCGCCTGTAATTTCTAATGAACCAACTGAATTGCCCGGGGAGAAAATTGCTGTTAAATAGTTTTCTGGATCAAGTTTTTCGCCAACAGTCAACACGCCTTTGAAATACTTTTGCATATCCAGCCGACCGGAAGAAACAACAAAACTGTCAGCCACAATCATATTTTCTGCGGCTGAATAAATCTGCAGCGTTCCATCGTCGGTCTTTTTAACTTCCGGCGCAGAAATTGAACCGCTGAACTTTGACAATTCAGTATTATTGAGCGTTAAAGAACCGTCTTGACCAACGGTAACCGTTCCCGCCCCGCTGAGATTGTTTAACGTTTGAGTAGTATCGCCAACGTCGATTGTCGCGCCGCTGGCAACAGCAACGGACGCAGCGTTAATCAGAGCGTTCGTTCCCGTATAAGTTACGTTATCGTATCCAAGAACTGTAAACTGAAGTTTTCCTGAATTAACGCTGACCGTGCCCGTAAAGGAGTTTTCGGAATGTCCCAGCGTTAAAGAGTTGGTATTAGTTGAACCAACGGTGTCAACGACCAACGCGCCTGATCCCTGCAAGTCGCCGCCAAAAACCATTGAGCCTTTCGCGCCAGCGCCATAACTGTTTTTAGCATTGAGAGTAGATCCATCCGGAACTATTATATTGCTATATACAACTTTATTTGCGGATGTACCTTCCAAGTGTCCATATAGGACAGATCCGTTGATAACGATAGACGTATCTGCAACCCCTACATAATTGCCGCCTAGTTTCATTGAAGTTCCATCTTGAAGATTTACCCCAAAATCGGAATCGAAAGAATTGCTTCCGTCAAAAAAGAGCGTACCTTTTGTCAGTTTGAGCGGGCAATTGATATTGGATGTACCCTTAATACAGATTACGCCTTTGCTGCCGTTTTTATCATAGGGAATCAAATTCAAAACGGCGTCAGACGTATTTTTAACAATGGAAGACGTTATATATAATGTAGCTGCGTCTTGCGAAAAGATAGTTGCTTCTGACGACTCTACATAGATAGCTCCGGCAAGAGTTGGTTTATCCGCACCCCATGCTATCACCGTTCCTTTTGCCATATACAAATTACCGACAGTAATTGTTTTAGAGGCAGCAGAATTTTTTAACGCGAGCGTCCCAGAGGTTTCCGAAACGGTAAAGACGTCATTATCCACGTCGTAATCGTAGCCCAAATAAATGTAGCCGGCAAACGTTTCATTGTTGCTTGTACTTGGCGATCGAATATAAAAATCGTTATGAACAAAACGGATGCCTGTATCACAGGATTTTCTGCGTGTCATAGTATCTGCAGTTGAATTCCAGTTCTGCTTTCCCGTTTGGCTTGTAGTAACCTCATAGACGTCAGCCAGAGCCGGAACTGTAGCCAGCAACGCGAAGAGCGTTACTAAAAGAAGAAATCCGCCGCGTGTTAAAATGCGGGGGGGGGGGGAGGAATGAGCAGTCTTGTGATTTAGCCATTATTTTACTCCTTCTCTAGCGGGTAAAACTGGTAAACGTTATTTAAACGACTTTTGCGGCGGTACGACCGGGGCAAAATGGTAATCGCTTTTATACTTAATAGATATTATACACTCATTTTGGCAATCGTGAAGCGGGAAACGGGAAAAATTTTGAAAAAAACGAAATAATTTAATAAAATAGAGAAGATAGAAAAGGCAGTAGGCAGTAGGCAGTAGGCAGTAGGCGCGGGCGCCGGGGTGAGAGACACACGCGAAAAGGCTCACGCGGAGACGCGGAGACGCAGAGGAGGTTCGAGAAGGTTTAAAAATTTCTTTGCGATCTTTGCGTTCTTTGCGGCTTAAAATTCTTCGGCGGACTTCGTCCGCGCATGTGGAGTGCGACGGCTTGCCGTCGCTTTCATTACAAGTACAGCCGCGAACGACGATAGATATTATTCGCGCCAACAACGCTGGAAGAATAGTCTATCCAAAAATACAGATAAAAAAAGTTTTTGCATTATTGGCACGAATCACGTTTCTGGAAACTCTCTACGTGTTTCATTAAAAGCGACGGCAAGCCGTCGCACTCCATGTTGGTTCGCTTCGCGAACTCCGTTACCGCCTTCCATTTCTTTGCGTCCTTCGCGTGAGCCTTCTTTTGCCTCGCTACCGTCCCTTGACAACGCGTTTTCTCTAAATTATAATAAACTCTGTTGGCGCGGCATCGACCCGACGTTCCCATATACCAATCCGATTATACATTTTCCACTTGAAATTTCCTGAAAAATGAGCTATTAGCTCCTAGCTTCTAGCCGCTAGCTTGGTTATTCCTGCTTCTTGCTATAACGCATGAATCAGGTTTATCAAGCTAATAGCTAGAAGCTAGCAGCTAGAGGCTTAATTTCGGAAAACTCAAGTCGTATCAGTATATTCCTGACTCCATTTTTCCCAGGGAGAGATTATGCGTTTTAATTTGTCCGTAACCCGATTTTTGTTGGTCGTTCTGTTTATGTTCGTTCTTGCCGCAGGGGCAAAGGCACAAAACGCTCCGGAGCTGAAGACGCTCAAAAACGCTCGAATTGTAACGATAAACTGTATTATCCGCGTGAATCAAATCGAGTGCGCCCGGGATCGGAACGTAGGTCATGACGAGGCGGCGCTCCATACTCCGGAAGTGATGAAGCAGTTTCGCGACGCCGTAACGGCAGGCATGCCCAACGCGCGAATCACGT
Organism: Thermoguttaceae bacterium; assembly: GCA_017557195.1. Lineage (GTDB taxonomy): Bacteria > Planctomycetota > Planctomycetia > Pirellulales > Thermoguttaceae > RUG11551. The sequence continues at coordinate 9,184 of JAFZAL010000108.1, forward strand.
GGGCGTTTTCGTGGCTGGCGCTGCACGACCAGCGTCCGAACTACGTCAAGCTGCGAGAAATGGCAGTCGAATACCACCGCACGCTGGGCGACGAAATCACATTTATTCCCGGCGGATATTTCGCCCCGATGTACTCTTCCCGCGAGCAGGTAAACCGTGACATTCACGAAGCGTTGGAGATTATCAAAAAAATGGTCGGCGACGGCTACCGTCCCAAATGCCTTGTTGGCGGATTTCTTGCTGCCGACAATCTGCGATACTTGGCGGAGGTAGAAGGAATTCACGTCGCACAGGGAACCATTTGGAGTCAGTACGGAATCGACAACGGCGACGGCGACGGCTCGATCTGCTATCCGTACTATCCGAGCAAGTCGCACGTATGCCGCCCAGCCCAAGGAAAAGAAGACTTCATTGACTGCGTTAATCTGGACGGCTGGACGTGCGATTTCCTCTGCGCTCGCCGGTTCGGCTTTGAGGGCGGATTCAACAGCCGGCTGGGCGTCGGTCCGATTGAAGCGTACGGTCAACGTCTCAAGCCGGACGATGGATTCAAAGAAGTCATGGCGACGACTGCCATTCATTTCGAAGAAAACCTGACGCGAAACGGGTTCGGCTGGGTTACGGTGAACTGGGAACTGAGTCTGGTCAAATCCATGAAACCGGACGCAACGCCGCGCCTGACCCAGTGGCTTGAGACGATTCGCGAACGCTGGCAGGACGCCCAGGTTGTTACAATGGGCGAATTCGGCGAGACGTGGCGGAGCGAACATCCAACCAACGACGACTTGAATTACGAGTTCATCGAACGCGGAACGGGACTGGGCGGGTCGGACGCGAATCTGGAAATCCATTGGTGGATGAACAAGGATTTCCGTCTGGCGTCTCTGCGCGACTGGCAGAAGAACGACGAACCAATGATTATCGACTTTACCCGCTACGACCTCCCCGCCGCAGAACCCGCCGACCCGACGCCCAACAAACCAACCCGAAACTGGAGCCTGGTTAACCGAATCAATCAGAAACATCGCCGTCCGGAAGACAAACCTATTCCGTTTGGAAACCTGACGGAAGAAGAAAAGACGCTGGTAAAGAAATACATCCCGCTAGAGTAGCGAGTAGCGAGTTGCGAGTTGCGAGAATAGGAGTAAGCTGCTATGGAAATCATCTCCGCGCAAGCGGCAATTGAAAAATACGTTAAAAGCGGGTCGACCGTTGCTGTCGAAGGGTTTATCGGGCTGATGAAGCCAGAGGAGCTGATTATCGCTCTGCGTGACAGGTTTCTTCAGACCGGAAAGCCGCGAGACTTGACGATCGTGCATTGCGCCGGTCAGGGGGACGGGACGTCGCCGGGCTGCGGAATCAACCGGCTGGCTCTGGAAGGGCTGGTCAGTCGAATTATCGCCAGTCATTTTGCCATGGCTCCCGACATGCAGCGGCTTATTCTGGAAAACAAAATCGCCGGGTACAATCTCCCGCAAGGCGTGATTTCTCACCTGTACCGCGACATCGCTCAGGGTTTGCCAGGCAACGTTACTCACGTTGGGCTGGGAACATTTGTCGACCCGGAACTGCAAGGCGGAAAGCTCAACGAAAAGGCCTGTCAAGCGGGCGAGCTTGTCGAACGAATCGCCATTGACGGCAAGCCGTATCTGCTCTACAAGGCGTTTCCCATTGACGTTGTTTTTCTGCGCGCGACGTCCTGTGACGCGAAGGGAAACTGCTCAATGGAACGCGAGCCGGTTACTCTGGAAGTTACGGCTATGGCGCAAGCCGCCAAAAATTCCGGCGGGAAAGTTCTCGTTCAGGTCGAACGCATTTCCGACGCCCCACTCGACCCCCGCAGCGTAAAAATCCCGGGCTGTCTGGTCGACGCGGTCATCGTCGCCAAGCCGGAAAATCACCGCATGACAAACGACTTCGATTTCAATCCAGAGTTTATTGGAAGCAGCGCTCGCAACTTAAAAGGCAGTAGACAAGAGCCTGTAGGCAGAAGTCAAAACTCTTGCAACTCGCAACTCGCAACTCGCAACTCATTTGACGTTCGCCGGTTTATCGCCCAGCGCGCTGCGAAAGAACTCGTTCCCGGCGCCGTTGTCAATCTGGGAATTGGTATGCCGGAAGAGATTTCCGCCGTCGCGGCTGAAGAGGGAATTTCCGACCTTGTTCTGACAACGGAGTCCGGCACGATTGGCGGCTATCCCGCCTCGGGCGGCTCGTTTGGCGCGGCGGCGTTTCCAGACTGCATTGTCACGCAGCCGGAACAGTTTGACTTCTACGACGGCGGCGGGCTGGACATTGCGTTTTTGGGTCTGGCGCAGCTTGACCGGTTCGGCAACGTCAACGTGAGCAAATTTGGGTCTAAACTTGCCGGCTGCGGAGGGTTTATCAACATCACGCAAAACGCGAAACGCGTCGTCTTCTGCGGGACGTTTACTTCCGGCGGTCTGAAAGTCGAATTCCAGGACGGGCGATTAAAGATTGTTCAGGAAGGCAAGATTAAAAAATTCGTCCGCGACGTCGAACAGATTACCTTTAGCGGTCGCCGCGCCGCGGAAACGAAACAGGACGTTATGTACATTACCGAAAGAGCGACGTTCCGCCTTATTGACGGCGTTGTAACGCTAACGGAACTCGCCCCCGGCGTCGACCTCGATCGCGACGTTCTGTCGCTGATCGAGTTTCCTGTAAAGGTAAGTTGCGAGTAGCGAGGCGGCGAGGCGCCGCTCCCGATCCGCGCTACCGCGCGAGACGTATTATAACCGCTCCCGTTGGTCGCTTTATTTCTCTCCCTTACTAAAGTTTTTTGGAAAGGGGAGTTTGAGGGGAAGAACCTTTTTTTCAAAAAAGGTTTTCCCCTCTTAATTTAACTTGAAAAAACTTCTACAATAGGGAGCCAGCTTGCTGGCGACCGAAAGTTTTTTCAAGGGCGGACGAAGTCCGAATAAAACCGTGTAGGCGGTTCACTATGTACGCTTCGCGTCCGTTTTTTTCTTTGCGTTCTTTGCGTTCTTTGCGGCTAAAATTTCTTCGGCGGACTTCGTCCGCGACCCGAGAAGGTTTTCGGCTGCGGCGGAGGTGGTTAGCGGGGCATTGGAAAAGCGACGGCAAGCCGTCGCACTCCAAATTATTCTTCCAAAATCACTCTGAACCCGACGTCGAAGACGCGCTGCCAGGCGGGGTACGAACGCGAGGCGTGGATCGCCGCTCGGTACGGACGGTCGTACCACGATCCGCCTTTGACGATGTAACGTCCCGTGGCGTCTGTCGAGCTTGTCCATTCTGCAACGTTGCCGTGGACGTCGTAAACGCCCCAGTCGTTGGGACGGTACGAGCCGGGCGTCGTCGTCAAAACGACCCCGTCGTTAAACCGCTTGTCGGCGGGAATCCAGTCGTCAAATTCCGGCATGGATCCGTATTTGCTGTCAACGGTATACGGGTTGGTGGCAAAGTCGTGCATGGAAGCGTCCGACAGGTTTGCAAACGGACCAAAATCGGAATCAAGCGTTCCGTAGAAGAACGGCGTCGACTTCCCTGCTCTGGCTGCCCATTCCCACTGAGTCTGCGTCGGCAGTTTACAGGTCAGATTTGCCGTTGAAGCGTCGGCGACAAGCTGTTTGGTCAGCCAGTCGCAAAACGCCTGAGCGGACTGCTGCGTAACTCGGCAAACCGGCTGATTGGGTTTGTTCATCGGATAGCCCTGAATTCCAAACTGATAGCAGTGCTTCGATTCAACGCGGCTGTCGTGCGTCGGGTCGAACGCGGCAAACTGGTCGTTGCGAATCTCTCGAGCGCTTATCCAGAACGGTTTGTCAATCTTCGTTTCTACTGCGTTAATCGTATAGATTCCCGCCGGGATGCGGACGAATTCCAACTCCTGACCGTTGGGCAGCGTTACAACTTTCGTTTCCGGCTTGTAATCTTGAGGGAACAGCTCGACAACCGGTTCCGGCTTCTGGTCAGCGTCCTGAATCTTCTCATCCGGCAGAATCGGCGCGCCGGTTTCGATGTCGGTCTGGTAAATCGCCTCGGCGTCGTGAGGGTCGAGGTTGCCGTACAGCTGCGCCAGCTCCACGCGCCGCTGACGCTGAGCGCCTGGATTCTTCGTCGCTTCCGTCCACGTGCCGTGATACGGGCAGTTGAGGTCAATCCACGTCAGAATTCTGTCCCACGCCTGATCAGAAAGACGAACCCCATGATGACCGTCGCGAAGAAGCTGAACCAGTTCCGTTGTATCGGCAGAGAACTCTTTCGGTTCCAGCAAGTGCATGTCCGATTCAATTCCGGAACGGCGGACGTATTTCTGAAGGTTATAGTATCCAACGGAATAATGCGTATTGCGCTGAATATATCCAGTGCCGTTGCCCGGCTGAATAGAATGGTAGTTCTGAACGTAGACGTCGCCGCGAAGGTCGATCAAGTTGCGAGTTGCGAGTTGCGAGTTGCGAGATTGATCTGAACCGTCATGACACGCCAGACAGTATTTGTCGATAATCGGCTGAACTTCCCGGGCGTAGGCGAACCCGCGGCGGTCGCCGTACCAGGGCTGGATTTCCGCCGGCTTGGCAGTGAACCCGACAGACGTTTTGGGAATCGCCGCCTGATTCAGGTCTTCGTGACAGCCGTTGCACTGCAACAGTTCGCCCGGCATGGCGGTAAACCAGGAGCGCATCAGCTGGAGCGACTGCCCGGACTCGTCCAGCGGCTGAATGGCAATGGGAGTGTTGGCGGGAATGCGGAATCGGGCGGAGCCGTCCGGATTGACGGGAACCGTTCCCATGACTTCTTTGATGTCCCATGGGCCGTCCACGCCGACGATGCCCATCAGCCCGCCCATATTCTGATACGAAAAATGGTACGTAAACAGACGCAGGCTCTTTACCGTCCCGCGTGGAACGTCCTTCAAGCCGGGACCGTTGTAGATGTCGGCGATATAAACTTCGGCGTCTTTGCGTGACAAATTGACTCTGTCCTGAATCAAATTCGGGCGATCGCGCTTGACTAACGGGAACGGCTCCAGCAGAGCGTAGTCGTTGTCCTCGTAAAGGAGCGTCATGTTGTCAAAGACGTCAACCAGATACAAGCCCCATTTGGACTGCGGCGTCGGCTTGCAGGAAACGATAAAATATTTGTCCGACAGCGGGAACGGATGGAGGAATTTCGGCCAGGACGCGCCGACGAGTCCGTCTTTGATAATCGGCTCCACCTTCTTGCCGTAACCGGGAATGCGCTGAATGCAGCCGTCCGCCTCGTTTCGCCCCAACGCCGGGTCAAACAGACACAGTTCGCCGGCGCGGTGGGAATCGTGATGTCCGGTAATGACGGAAACGATCATCGACCGCTCTCCCGGAATGGGTCGGGAATACCAGAACGAATTGGGCCAGTACGAGTTGCTGTTATAGTACGACAGCTGACCCGTCCCGTCGGGATTACACTGGAACAGCTGGCGCGAGTTGCTGTGCGGCAAGTCGGCGTATTCCCACCGCTGATACAGAATGCGTCCGTTATTCAAAACCGCCGGGTTCCAGGAATGTTCCTGGTCGAACGCCAGCTGACGTTTCCCCGTTCCGTCGCCGTTCATTAAAAACAGCGTCGCGATATGTGACGAACCGTAAACGCACGGAACGCCCGCCATAATCGCGGTGGACGTATAGATAATTCTGCCGTCTGGCAAGTAACAGGCATCGTAAGAATCGATGTCGGCTTCGTCGGCGGTGAGTTCCTTCGGCGCGGACTTGCCGTCCAGATTGTACTCAAAAACCTGCCAGCGGCCGTTCTCTCCAATGGACGAGAACAGGATTTTATCAGCGTCCCAGTTCAAATCGACGTCCCCGACAAAAACCGGCTTTTCCGGCTTATAGACGACCGGGACTTTCGACCAGTCCAGAGCCGTCGTCGCTCCCTTAACCGGGATTCGGACAATCGCGTCGTCAAAACCGCTTTTCGGAAGAGAGGAATTGCTTTCCCAGTTGCACGGCAAGCCCATTCGCGGGGAACTATACGACCGCTTGACAACAAGCAACTCGGAAAAATCGTTGAGCAGCGGGTTCGACAGCGTCGCCTCGCGATGAAGCTGATTAAACCGAGCGATAATATCATTTAGCGACACCGAAACAGATTCCGGCAACGGCTTTGAGTAGCTCGAAATAACCATCGGCAGAATCTTGGCCAAGTCTTTTTCGATGGCGTCCAGCCTCGTCATAAAGTCGGTTGACTCGTACTCGTCCGGCCAGGAGTCGTACAAGTCGTTTAGCGCCAGACGTAAAGCCGCCGTCCGTCGAGGCAGCGAGTCTGTTACGCGATCAATGTACTTGGCTTTCATTTCCTCCTGGATTCTTTTCGCCGCCTCGACTTTGTCTTTGCTCCACGCCTTGTACTCTTCCGGGGTCGGGAAAAGCGACTGCGCCGTTTCCGGCGTCGTCAAGGCAAGCAGTTCGACAACGGAACACCAGTCTCTGGCGGTCGAATTCGCCTTGGCAGGCGTCCCAGCGTTGGCGGGATACGTATTCCAGATTCTGAACGTTACAGTGTCAAAAGCAATGTTGGAATTGACCGGAAGCGTCGTCAAATACGGTCCAGAATTACAGCCGATAATCTTGTCGCCGGAGGAAATCGTCAGCATATAGCCTTCGGAATTGGACAGAACGACCTCGAAATCCTGATTGGCGCGCTGGTCGGAATTGGACGTACAAACGCCGACACGTTCCAGCTTCACCGCTTTGGGGAGACGATACGTAATAACCGCCGGCTTCCCTCCTACCCAGACGCGACCGTCGCCAACCCAAACGCCCGCGGAGCCGTCCGTCAGCAGAGGGTTCTGCTCCGGCTTGGAAAGAGCACTGGAAACCAGCTTAACGTTTGGCGTCGCCAGCGCGTTGACCGGCGTCATTTCGATAATTCGGTCATTAATCTGAGCATGCCCGTCGATGTCGCCGGAGAACGCTTCCTCTTGCCGCGTTTCCGTCTGACCAAACGCCAGACCAGCCGTCAGCGTCAAAACCAACGTCAGGAGAATATGTTTTGTCTTCATGGTATTGTTGGGGAGTAGGGAATGGGGAATAGAGAGTAGGGAATGGTTGGGTTTCCTTAATTCCTACGTCTATTTTAGTCCAAATTCCGAACAATGTCAACCATTATTAAGATATCATTTTGCGACAGGCGTTCCAAAGAGAGTTTTAGATTCAACGGCGCGGATCGCTCTGTTTTATCATAACAGATTCAGGAATCCAACAAAAAAGAGGGACAAGGAGTTACGCACTCGTAATCCCTGTTCCTCTTTTTCTAACTTCTCGTTATATTTATCGTTCGCCTGCCAGCAGTTTAGACGGTTCTTCCGACGCGGCGGAGAACGCTGTCCAGACGGCGGCGAGGAGGCACAACCCCAACGTCAGGGCAAATCCGAATCCGAGCTTTTCCCATGGGAACGTCAGCGGGACGTTGACCGCTCCGAATGCGCCGGTTGACGAAACGCCAATCGAGCACCAGGCGGCTATCGCGCCCAGCGAAAAGCTGACAAAGCACGACACCAGCGCCAGCAAAAGCGATTCGGCGAAAATCATCCGCACGGTCTGGAATCGCGTCAGGGAGATGGATCGTAACAGCCCGATTTCCCAACGGCGGGTTCTGACCGACGCAACCATCGTATTGACAACCGCGATGGAGCTGATAATCAGAATCATCAACGGCATTTTCGCCATTGCTTCTATAACAGAGTCCGCCCGGGAGTTGAGAAACGCGTTGAGGGATTCGATTGTCGACACCTTGGCGAAGCCCTTGGACGAAATAACCTGGGAGTACTGATCTGAAAGCGTAACTGCGCTCGTTTCACTCGCTCCGTTACCGCCTTTCAAAGTTTCGTTATTCTCGCTACTCGCAACTCGCAACTCGCAACTCTCGACGGCGATTTGCGTCATGGCGTAGTTGAGAGCGTTATAGTCCAGTTCGGAATCCTTCTTTTCGTCAAACCAGAAGAACCGGTTGCGGTCTTCCTGCGGCGTGTTGAAAGCATCCCAAACGATGTTGTCACGACAGAAAATCAGCCCGCCGCGCCCTTGTCGGAATCGCAGACCGGACGTCTTGACCATCCACTGGTAGCCCGTATAGGACAGAACGCCGGCGATTTCAAACTTGACGGTTTTGGCTTTGCCGCTGTCGTCTTTTGCAGCGTCGGGGGCGCTGACGCCTGTCATGGACATCGTTCCGATGGTTTTCGGCAGTCCGCCGAACGTGCCTCGTCCGCTGGTCGGGTCAGGAACGATGAATTCCAGTTCGTCGCCCACGTGAAGGTTAAGCGGTTGAGCAAAGGCGTCAATAACCAGACAGTAGTTTTTATCCGTCGAGTTGAGTTTTGTAACAACGTCTTTGAGCGTCCCTTCTGACAGCGGGAACTTCAACATGGGGTTGGAGCCTTCAAACGCCTTGGCGACGTCGACGCCCATGATAACCATGTTGTCGTTCATGCCAAACGCGTTTTTGCGTGGGTCGCCCGGCTTGCCGGGGTCGTATTTCGGGTCAAGCTTTTTGAGCGTTTCGGTCGTGAATTTGGCGTGTTCCACCTGCAGAGCCATAAACCGGTCCGGGTCAACCGCCTTGCACGCCTTGACTTTCTCGATATCGGCGTCTGAAATCCCCTTGGGGAAGAACGCGACGAGGGCTTCCGGCATGTCGTGCGTTGGCGTAAACGGAACGAGCATCGAGTAGCCCCAAATCTCAAAGAAACAGTACAGCCCCAGTCCGACGCTGATGCTGATAACGGTTCCCACGGATCGCCACAGCGAACGTGTCAGCTGTCCATGCAGAAAGACGGACGGGATCCCGAAAATCGCACTGGCAATCGGGGTGAATATCTTTTCGGAAATGATAATCAGCGCTGGAATGAGCAGCAGGAATCCAATCGACATCAAGACCAGCCCCAACCCGCCGTAAAGCGTCTTTTGCAGCGCGCCAGAAACGATGTTTCCGTAAACGATAATCGGGGTAACGGACGACAGAATCAAGCCAACGACAGCGGAACGCCACGCCCAGCTGTGCGGCGGGATAAACTGCGATTCCTGTAACGCGTCAATCGGTTTTGTGCGCGCCGCTCTAAATCCGGGAATAATACTTGCCAGCAACGCGCCGCCGATTGAGCAGAGAAACGTCAGTCCGATGCACAGCCCGCTAAGTTCAACCGCAGAGTTGTTTCCGTTGTAAACCTGACTTGTCCAGAGCAAACCGTATCCCGCGACCAAGCCGCCGATTCCGCCCAAAACGCCCAGCAAAACCGCTTCGCCGACGATGAGGAAGAAAATCTGTCCGCTGCTGAGTCCAATGCATCGCAGCAGAGCCAGCTGGCGCGTTCGTTCGTTGACGCCCATGGACAGCGTCGTGAAAATAATAAACGTTGCCGCAACCAGAACCAGCCCGATGCTGGCGTACGCCTGTTTCAAAATGGAGCTTGCGGACTGGTTTCCCGTCAGAGCGGTTCTCACGTCGTTGACGTCCTGGAAGATCAGGGGAGATTCCTTTTCCGCAAAGATTTTCTCGTACTTTTCCCGGAACGCTTTGACGTCCGTTCCCTCTTTGAGTTTGATATAAACCAGATCGGTTCTCGGGTCGCAGTCTGCCAGTTTAGCCGCCGCGCCGAGAGGAACGTAGATCGCGCCTTGAGTAATCTGGACTGGTTTGGGAGTTGTATCAATTTTAGCTGCGCCGGGAGCGACTCGAGGCATCGGAGCGGAACCGCTCAAGCCCTGTTCGAACACGCCGACGATTACAGCTTTGTTTTCAACGCCGTTATAGTAGAATTGGATAATTGAGCCAACTTCCGCCTTGCGTTTGTCTTTGTCGCCCATGGGACGCATCTGCTTCATGGCAGACGACCCAACAACGCATTCCAAAACGTCCTGCGAGTCTTTCGGATAGCCTGTTACAACCGTATCGAACCAGCGGCCGTCTTTGAGCGTAAACGGGCTTTCTGTTGTATTGATTCCAACGACCAGAGCCGACCCCATCGGGGTTCCCATGCCTTGACGAATTCTGTCGTAGACGGAAAAGTTCTCGTCAGCCAGAGCCGACTGAACGCCAAAGCACTGCATAGCGGTGTCAACGGAAACGACGTCTTCGTCGTTGCGAAGCATGGCAATAACCTGCGGCGTCAACGGGCTGAGCGCTCTCATGTTGGGACGCCCGCCGCCCATGCCTCCGCCGAATCCGCCCATGCCTTCTGGACGCCCGCCCATTTCAGGCTTGCCTTCGCCGGCCTTTGCTTCACCGGGCGTGGATTCAGCGCTGGGCTTTTCACCCATACCGCCGGGCATACCGCCGGGACGTCCGCCCATACCGCCAGGACCGCCCATGCCGGGTCGTCCGCCGCGCATTCCTCCTCGGCCCATTCCACCGCCGGGTCCGCCTGCCATTCCCGCCGGGGGAGAAAGAACAAGCTGATACGCGCCGAGGTAGTTTTCGGCAGTGTCGCGCTTTTGTGCGGAAAGTTGGTCAAAGCCGCCAATAATCCAGACGGAAAGACAGGACGTTGCGATAATCGCCAGCAGAGCCAACGCCAGCCGGACGCGATGGACGCACGCCTCGCGAAAAATCAGTTTGAAAAACAGTTTCATGGCAGTCTCCCCTTAGTTGTTGACGGATTCGTTTTCAATCTTGCCGTCTTTGAGCGTAATAACGCGATCCGCAAAGGCGGCGACTTCTTTTTCGTGCGTTACAACAAGGAGGGTTCGCCCCTGGTCTTTACACAGCTCTTTGAGAATCTGACACAGCTTCATGGAGTTAGCGGAGTCAAGGTTCCCGGTCGGCTCGTCGGCAAGAAGAATGTCCGTCGGGGACATCAGCGCTCGCGCCACGGCAACTCGCTGCTGCTCTCCGCCGGACAATGCGTCTGGACGATGAGCGCGTCGATCTGCGATTTCCAAACGGGTCAGAAGCATTTCCAGCCGCTCTTTGTCGAAGTCTGTCTTCCCGCCAGCGATAAGCGGCAAAAGAATATTCTCTTCCGCCGTAAGCGTTGGAATAAGGTTGAACGCCTGAAAGATCAAGCCGATTTTCTCTCGGCGGAACCGGGTCAAAGCAGCGTCTGACATCACGCCGACAGAGTTCCCGTCAATGGAAATGTTCCCGGAGTCGAATCGGGTCAATCCCGCCAGAACGTGTAACAGAGTCGATTTTCCTGACCCGCTTTTGCCCATGATGGCGACGTGTTCTCCCTTTTCAATTTGAAGGGAAACGCCGTTGAGCGCGTGGACTTCCGACGCGCCGGTTTTATACGTTTTGTGTACGTTTTCGATTGTGATGAATGACATGATATAGTTGCGAGTTGTGAGTTGCGAGTTGCGAGAGTGGAGTGCATAGTGCATAGTGCATAGTGCATAGTGAGGCGCTTTGCGCCTTTAATCCTAAGCGCTAAGCGCTAAATACTAAGCACTACCCTATTTCTTCGTCATAACCAATGCTCTGATAGCGTACGCTGTGGCGAGGTTCTGATCGTTTTCCATCCAGCGGTTGGAATCGCCGTTTTTCCAGGAGCCGTCCGGCTGCTGACGAGCAATGATTTCAGACGCCAGTTCAGCGCGCCAGTTGTGGGCTTTGCCGTTGGCGTCGGTGAACGAGTCCTGTCCCAGCAGATTCATGGTCTTTCCAAACGTGTTGAAGTAATAATAAACGCCCGCCTGCTGCTGCATCGGGTTTTCCTGTACAGTGTAGTACTTTTTAATCCAGTCCATAGCCGCCTTGTAACGGACGTCGTTGGTATCCATGTTGGCGTAGATGAAGCTCTTCAATCCCGTATAGGACATGGAGCCGTAAGAGCGCATGCCGCCGTTTTCCATGTTGCCGTCGCCAACGCAGACATAGAAGAATCCGCCGTCCGGGTTCTTGTCAGCAAACTTGGTTGTGTTGTGCGGGGACTCGCAGTTCTGGCAGCGGGAAACGAACACCATCGCCTTTTGAATGGCAGGGTCGTCCGCCTTCGCGCCCAGCGATTTTAAGGCGTCCAGGAAAAAGCCGGTGTTGGACAGGTCAGCGCGCCCCATCGTGCCATAGCCGCTGCCGCCGTAGTTGAGATTGTCGGCAGAATAGCCGTTTTCTTCGTTGTACTGGGTTGACCGGATAAACGTTTCCGCCCGTTTGAGAATGTTGTTGTATCGACCGTCTGCGTTCGCCTTGACAAACGTGTCAATGGCAATGCAAGACTCGTAAGTGATGAGCATCATATCGGGATTGTAGATTCCGCCGTCGGGCTGAACGAACCCTTCCAGATACTTTAATCCCTTGGCGACAGCGGGGTCGTCAGGCGACAAGCCCGCGTCGAGCATCGCTCCGGTTACGAACGCGGAAATGCCGATTCCCATGAACTTGCTGAACGAGCCGTCAGCGCCCTGCCCTTTGGTTTTGAGGTACTCAACGCCCTTGGCGATAGCCGCGTCGATGTTTTCCGGAGTCGCTTCCGGCATCGTTTCCGGACGTACAAACGGGGTGGGGGTAAACGAACCGCGTCCACCCATGCCGCCCATCGCGGGTTTGCCAGCGCCTTTGCCCGGCTGCTGCGGAGCGTCCTGAGCGTATACGCTGACGCATAAAGCCAAAACAACCAATACCGACAGAATTCTTCTAATCATGTTAAGTTCCTTTCAATGGGGAATAAGAGTCAAAACAGAACAGAAAAAACGAAGTCGGAGAAATGAACGACGATTCTCGCCTCTCGCTTTTTCCAGCCGCAGAGCGCTGCCGTTTGAGGAATTAACGCTCTGTTTTAAATTATCGTATCGACGATTTTTATTGCATATTGATGGAGTTTTCCTTTTGCTTTTTTCGATCCTGTATATATTATAACGAATTTGTCAAAAGAAAAATAGGGGGGGCGGAAAAGATTTTTACAACGGTAAATTCCCCAGGCTATCCTGAAAATAATTGTGATTGCAAAAAAATCTCTTTTGTGGTATATTACTCAAAGAGTTGATCATTTGTTTGTTCTTTACAAAAGGATTTTATTATGGCTAAACAAGTAAACAAACTGATTTGCGGAATCGCGTCGTTTTTTATTCCCGGTTTGGGACAGCTTCTCCAAGGGCGCATTCAGTCGGCGATTTTTTGGTTCGTGCTCATACTTATACTTGGGGCGCTGCTTCCGTGCGTGATACTTCCGTACTTGGGCAACCTTGGCAGTATTATTGTGGTTATCGCCTGGATTATGAACGTTCTTGACGCTGTCAGGTAACAACCATAAAATATCGCGTCATAAGAGTCAATTTGTTAAACGGTTGTTATGCTGCAATCGGGTACACGCAATTTTTCCAGCGTTCAATAGGGTTTTCCGAAGGGAAAAGCGTCTGTAAAAAACGTTGGGGATAAAGCGTCGCGGTAGCGACAGCGGACGTTAGTCCGCTAAAGTCCCGACAGGGACGATATCTCTATAACCGGCGGTTTCAACCGCCGGAGGAGGAAACACGAATATAGAATATCGACGAATACGCTTTTTCTCCCGCGCCCCCGTCGGGGGCGC
>JAFZAL010000109.1 GCA_017557195.1 Thermoguttaceae bacterium
CTACAGATGCCTATCTACCTAACCAAATTTTCAATGAACATTTTGCCGTCGAAGGGGGCGCTAAGCCGTTCATTCGACTGACAAGGGGGAAGTATAGCAGAAATCAAAATAAGTTCAATGGGGGGGAAAGAGTTTTTCGAGAAATTTTTAAAAATTTTTTGAGGGAGTCCTCCGACGTTTTAAAACACGAAAAACACGAACATATCGACATATACGAAAAACTATTGAAAATCGTTCGTTTCTTTGTGTTCTTTGTGTTCTTTGTGTTCTTTGTGGTTAAAAATCTTTGGCGGACTTCGTCCGCGACCCGGTAAGATTTTCGGTTGCGAAAAAGCGTTTTTAGCGGGTCTGAGAGACTTCGGCGGCAGAGGACTGCCGCGAACCAGCGGGTCAGAGCGGCTTTCCGCGTTCGGAAGATTTTCGGAGGCTTACGCCGCAAGCGCTATCTGGGCGTGTACTAACTACATCACCAGAATTTATACCACGGTTTGGGGTTGGAAAGCCTTTCGTGGCGTTTGCTGTCCATTGTTTCAGGCTCCAAATCTTCTTTGTCGATTTTAACGGCAGGGGCTTCGGACATCGGCGTCTCACCTGCGATTTTCATGTCTTCATCGGAAACAGGCGGTTCCTGGTCGTTGTCAGCGTTTGAATCCAGGTCAGAAGCGTCTGACGGTTTTGAAGAGCCTTTATGCTGATAGAATCGCTCTCCTTTGGGAACGGCGTTGACCAAAACTTTACACGTAATACAGCCGGTTGAAACGCCGTTTTGAATCATTTCGACAACGTCCGGATATGTAGCGCCCAAGTCGGCAACGGTCTTGATAACCTCTGCCATGTCGGTGGAAATGGTTCGTTTTTGATCCGGTTCGTCAATCGAGAATTTCGAGACTTCGATCTTGTCGTCGCCGTCGGATTTAAGCATGATGTTTTTCCCGACGTCCAGCAGCAAAGGCGTGTTCATCTTGATGTCTCTGCCGAAGAGGGTGATTTCCGGTCTGGTATCTTTGGTAATGTGAATCAGGTTTGGCGGGTCGCTTTCGATGTAATGCAGAGTGAAATCGTCTTTTCCAAGCGTAATTCCACGAGCGATCGGGTCGTTTGGACGCATATACCACAAAGCGCGGAAAGAACTGTACCGGGTTTCAAAACTGCCGGACCGCATCAGGTCAAGCAGAACTTCGTAAGAGTTTATGTCGTCCAGAGCCGCCAACGCGCCCAAGGCGGGACCGCGCATGGCGTCTTCTTCTTTGGCGATTCTCGCCAGAACGGGAGCGCAGTCGCTTTGATCCAAAAAGGCAAGCGCTTCAGCAGAATAAAACTGCACTTGAACGTCCGAGGACTTCATGCCTTCGCGAAGAATTTCCAGAACGTCGTTTTGCGGTCCGAGAGCTTCCAGTTCCAACGCGGCGTAAGACGACGTGAACGGGTCTTTAAGACGAACCCTGAGTTCTTCCAGACGGTTTAGACGCACTTGTTCGGAATCGATCAGAGCAATGGAACGAACGACGGACATATATCGATAGACGTTGTTTTTGTAACGCGGATGAACGTATAATTCGATATAGCGATTGTCTTTTGCTTTTGCAACGCCTGCCGTGGCGCCCCCTCGTCCGGTAACGTGGAATCGGCGGTTGATGGCTTTTTGAATCAGGTCGGCGTATTTGACCATAATGACTTTGTCTTCGTTGGGCAAAATCAACCCCAGATTTCTGCTTTTTTGAACGGTTCCGCCGCCGAGGACAATTCCTCCCAACTGCGATTGCGCGTCTTTTTTGGCATCGCCAATTCGAGGGGGCGTCATGATTGACCCATATGCCGTTGCCATGACGTCCCCGCTTCGGATTGTATCGTCGAAAACCGCCATTTTTCGGAGGTCTGTTTCCATGAGCCAGCCGCCGCGCAAAGACGTTGTTTCAGAGCGGGTTGGCGTTTGCACTTCAATATCGATGCGCTGTCCTTTTTGCGCTCCTGGAGGGATCATGGCGCGCACTAAAACCATAGACGTCTTTTTGGACGCCAGCATGACAGTCGGTTCCTGAACGCCGCGTTTTTTAAGGTCGCGATACAACATTTGACGGAATTTCGTCATGGGCGGATCAGAACCGGTGTCGTCCAAACCGGTGGCAATCGCAACGCCTTCAACGCGAACGGAATCCAAGCCCCACGGACGAGCAATATCGCCAACCAGACGCGGTTTTTCCGGCGCGCTGTATCCTGATTTTTTGTCTGGACTTTGCGAACGAACGCTGGATTTCGTCCACAAACTGCAGCTGGAAAGAGCTAGCAGAGACAATACGAATATGGTTAATATCGTTTGTTTCATTTTCGATATTATGCTTGTAAAAATAATTATATTGTAAGTGCGGATTTTAACGTAAATGCAGGATACTTTATTTATAATGATTTGTCAAGACTGCTTTTTCGCGTTAGGCAATCTGTATCGCGGGCAAGAAATCTTTTAAGAAAAACTGTCCTGATTTCCCGAAAAAAGGGACATGAAACCAAACCAAAACAGAATCATAGCCGTTATGCTGATGGCTGTGTTGGGAGCAGCGCCATGCTCTCTCCCTGCGCAAGCGCAAATGCAGTATCGTCAAAGCGTTAGACGCGCTGAAAGCCAATCGTCAACGCAATCAAATTCTTTTAAGGCTCCTCAAGCCCTGACGGACGCCGCGTCAGACAGGGGAACTCGACAATACGTCAGTTCAGAATTGCAGGCGCTGCAAGGCTTGTCTCAAGACGACGCTCTTCGTCTTCAAAGCGTTTTAATGAACGTAACCGTCTTTCGTCGGCTGCCTGTTTATCAGGTTGAATCCGATAAAAGCATGGTCATGTTTATGGTCAACCACCCAGACGCCGTCGTTAACATTTGGGAGAAGATGGGCATCAGCCAGATTACCGTCCGGGAACGGGGAGATGGGCTGTACGAAGTCTCCGACATTGCGGGCACGTCCGGCTGGATGAAACGGCTCTGGGTAGGCGAGAACGCAATTTTGTACTATCTGGAAGGCAGTTATACTGGTTCTCTATTGAAAAACGACATTCGAGGAAAAGCCCTGGTTTTAGCCAGATTTTCTGCATCAAAAAACTCAGAGGGGGCAGAAATATTGACGTGTTACGTCGATACGTTTTTGAGTCTGGAGCAGAAATCCGTCGATTTAGGCGTTCGACTCCTGTTCCCGATGCTGGGCAAGGTTGCAGACAACAATCTGGAACAGACGCTGGCGTTTGTCCGCTGGTATTCTGACGGCTGTAAGAGTTCTCCGGCTCTGCTTTCCTCGTACGCCATGGAGCTGAAAAATATTCGATTGGAAACGCGTCAAGAACTGGCGCGTCAGACGCAGTTGATGGCCGCCAGATACGGCGGCGCGAGTCCAGAGTTTGTTGCCCAGAATTCTGAACCGAAACCGGTCGATTACTCTCCATTCCAGCAAGAGAAGCCGACAGAATCCTATTACGTCCCGGAAAAAGTTCCGGAAAACAGCGTTTCTCAACCCACGCCCGTTCGAGTCGGTTACCCGCCTGTTGGAAACGACACGTATAAATCTCTTGAAATTTTTGACGACGAAGAATATTAGTAATGCGTAATTCGTAATTCGTAATGCGTAATTCGTAATGCGTAATTCGTAATGCGTAATTCGTAATGCGTAATTCGTAATGCGTAATTCGTAATGCGTAATGCGTAATGCGTAATGCGTAATGCGTAATGCGTAATTGACGCAAAGCGGCGGCTTATGCATTATTCGGAGGGTTGATGGAAACGTCGACCCTCTATAGCTTTATAATACTATTTTTTGTGTTTATCTTCTCTCCGTTTCTCTCTATTTCCCCCCTTTACAGATTGTATCTATTCTGATATAATATATTAAGCGTTATGGGGAATTCTTATTAGACAGCAATCAAACGGATTGTTCTAATATTCATTCCATATAGTTTTTTTTATTTCCTTTGAGCTGAACGTCGTTGGAGGAATTATGAAATTTCGACAGGCTTTTATCTGTTTGAGTATTGTATTTGTTTTTTTGATTGCAGGCTGTGAAAAACAATCCGCGGAAGCGCCTGTAAAAATGTCGGACGTCAAGGTAACCGTTGAGACCGCCCAAGCGGTTCAGCGAGACGTTCAGCTTACGGCGTCTTTCACCGGTCAGATTGTTCCGGTTTCCAAGGTTGACATCGTTCCGCGAATTCGCGGTTATCTCGAAGCCGTCAAGTATTTGGACGGGTCAATCGTAGAAAAAGGACAGTTACTGTTTACTATTCAGGATTTCGATTACAAAATTGAGGTTGAAAAAGCGCAGGCTGAAATGATTGCTGCCAAGGCAAGCGAGATTTCCGCTCGCACGACCTACGAAAGTTCTGTCAAATCCAATGAAAAGGTTGCTGGCACGGTTTCTGAAAACGATATTGTCAAGTACCGTTCAGCATGGCAAGAGGCGTACGCTAATTTCAACAAGAAAAAGTCTCAATATGATTATCAGGTTCAGCAGCTGTCTTATACAAAAATTTATTCTCCGATCAAGGGTAAGATTTCCAAAACGGAATACACTCCCGGGCAGCTTTTGGACGGCGCCGGAGGAAATCCTCCTATTCTTTGCACGGTAACGAGCATGGATCCGATTTACGTTGAATTTCAGGTTCCTGACTGGGCTTTTGATGAAGCGCTTAAAGAAGCTCAAAAGGAATTCCTGGAACAAAAATCTGATAATACAAATACCCAGCCGCAAGCTCAGCCTGAAACCCATACAGTTGGCTATCCTCCACAGGGCGAAGCGCCGGCGGCAGAAGAATTTGCCGTTAACGATACGGAGAATCCATCTCTCGCTCCGGCTGCACAGGCAACTAATGGTTCGACAGTTCCAGGAACGCCTGCTGTTAATAACGCGCAAGCTCCTGTTAGCGCACCTGCTCAAGCGAAAGCAGCTGATCCGGTAACAGAACTCAATCAGGCGGTTTCGACAGTCGAACAGGCGGTTGAGGATAAAGTGTCTAAACCGTTTATCCCCAAAGATGAAGACATCGCGCCGTCGGCGGCTATGAAAGACAACGCCGCTTATATGATTGGCGACCAAAAAATTGAGGCTGTAATTCCCATTGATCTTGTATTGAGCGACGAGCCGGGAGCTACAGTTTATCATGGAAGACTTAACTATAACGACAGCTTTATTGACGTCTCAACCGGAACGATGACTCTCCGAGGCGTGTTCGCCAACCCAAATCACGAGCTTTATCCCGGACACATCTGTACGGTTCGTCTTGACGGCGACCTGAAGAAAAACGCCGTCGTAGTTGAAGAACGCGCGATTTGCAACGATTTGTCGGCGAAGTATGTTTGGGTCGTAGACGAAAACAGCGTTGCCTCTAAACGATACGTTGTTTTAGAAAATTCATTTGAGCACGGTACGCTCAGAATTCTGGCTCCGTACAGCGAGGAAGAAGTTACTACTTCAACAGGAGAGAAATTCACAAAGAAATCCGGTCTTAAACCTGGAGAAACGTATA
>JAFZAL010000110.1 GCA_017557195.1 Thermoguttaceae bacterium
GGGTCGCGGACGAAGTCCGCTGAAGAAAATTAAATCACAAAGAACACAAAGAACACAAAGAAACAATCGGGGGTGCGCTTTGCGGCGGAAGCCTCCAAGAATCTTTTGAACGTGGAAAGCACGTCTGACCTGCTGGATCGCGGCTGTATCAGCCGCCGAAGAAAAATCTCACGCGGAGCCGCGGAGGTGCGGGGGATGTTCGCAAAGAGCGCAAAGAAATGGAAGACGGTAATGGAGCGACCATCGGGAGCGGAATTACGCTTAGGCGAGCCGCGGGTGTAAACCCGTGGGCGTGAGCGAAGCGAACGTTGCAGCGAACCAAAAGTTTGAATTACGCATACCAAATTGCCGCAGCCGAAAATCATTCCGGGGCGCGGACGAAGTCCACTGAAGAAAATTAAACCACAAAGAACACAAAGAACACAAAGAAACAATCGGTGGGCGCGCTTTGCGGCGGAAGCCTCCAAGAGTCTTGAGAGTGAGGAATGCCCGCTCGAACAACTGGTTCGCGGGCGTCTTCGCCCGCATATCTATTCGCTTCGAAATTCTTGAAAAGAAACAGTTTAATTACTTTTAAAGAGGATAGCGAATGTCAAATATAATAAAAAATATATAAAAAGAATAATAAGTCCGATGTTTGAAGTTAGAAGTATAAATGAGCTGCAGCCTTTAGCGAAATCTTCGGAATCTTCCTTTTCTTTTTGCGCTCGTTGAGCATCTCTCCAACCACGGCGATAAGCTTCGCTTTTCTCAAAATCTCTTTTCCCCCGCTCGTAATCTTCATTCTCATTTTGTTCCATTCTAACACGCTCCTTTTCTTAATTTATAAAAGTATTCGAACCGTTTTGCTAAAGCTCATACGATTTTAACATTTTATAACATTATTATAACACAAAAATTTTAAACAAGAAGATAGAATGTCATGAAAATCATAAAAATAACGAAATTTTGTAACAAAAATCGAAATCTGTTTTTCCGGGCGCTTACGCAACCCGTCTCGCCAACCGCCTTTCAATCCTTTGCGCTCTTTGCGCTCTTTGCGTTCTTTGCGGCTTAAATCTTTTCCCTCGCCGCCCTCTTGCAATTCATTTTCGTTTCTTGTACAATAAAGAAAACTAAAAGTCCCGGACGTGTTCCGTCCAGTTTTTTTCGGTCTTGAACAACCCCTAATATTCAATTGCCATGACAACGCGACGACAATTTCTCCAAGCCAGTTCAGCAGGGCTGGTCGGGCTGGCGATGACCAGTTCCAATGCGAAATCCAACGATTATCTTTCTCAACCGCAGGCGAAAGTTCCTCATTCGATGGGCGCCGACTCGCCTGACGCTCAGCTGTGGGCGAAAGAGGGCAAGCCGATCAGAGCGGCTCTGATTGGCTGCGGATGGTACGGAAAGAGCGACCTGTTCCGCTTGATTCAGTGCGGGGGCGAGAAGGTGGAAGTCGCCGCTCTGTGCGACGTCGACGCTCAGCGGCTGACCGAGGCGGGAACGCTTGTGGCGCAGCGTCAGGCGTCCGGCGCGACCCCGCGTCTGTACAAGGATTATCGCGAGCTGTTGGAAAAGGAATCGCTTGACGTCTGCCTGATCGGGACGCCGGATCACTGGCACGCCTTGCCGATGATCGCCGCCTGCGAAGCCGGGTGCGACGTCTACGTCCAGAAGCCCATTTCCGTTGACGTCGTCGAGGCGAAAGCCATGCTCAACGCGGCTCGCAAGTACAACCGCGTCGTTCAGGTTGGAATGCAGCGGCGCAGCACGCCGATTCTCTGTGACGCCAAAAAGAAGTATTTCGATTCCGGCGAGATCGGGAAAGTCGCCATGGTCAACGTGTTCGACACGTATTCCCGAGGCGTTAGCAAACTCCAGCCGGAACCCGTTCCGCCGGAACTGGACTACGAAATGTGGGTCGGGCCGGCGCCGATGCGTCCGTTTTTCAACATGCATCAGGTTCGACGCTGGCGGGCGTATATGGAATACGGCAACGGCACGATCGGGGACATGGGCGTTCACATGTTCGACATGGCGCGCTGGCTGCTCAATCTTCGCTGGCCGAGCAAAATCGTTTCTGCCGGCGGGATTTACGTCCAGAAAGACGGCGATCAAACGTATTTCGACACGCAAAAGAGCCTGTTCTTCTACGACGACCTTGTCATGGAATGGTCGCACAAACACTGGAGCGAGCCGACTGACCCGCGCATCGGCTGGGGCGCGGAAATTTTCGGCGAGCATGGGACGTTCAAAGGCGGGTCGATGGCGTACGACTGGAAGCCGCGCGGCAAAGGCGTCACGCAAGTCGATTCCGTTTTGGAATACGAAGCGTACCCGTCCGACGCGACGGAACCGGGTCTGGAACGGCGCAACGCCGGCGCCAACCGCGCTCACATGTGGAACTTCCTCGCCAGAACCGTCGACCGTCAGCGGCCCGTTTCCGATATTGAAGAAGGATACATCTCAACCGCGTGCTGTATTCTGGCGAACATTTCGACGGAACTCAACGGCGAGGTTTTGGAATTCGACCCGGACGCCTGCGTCGTCAAAGGCAACGACAAAGCAACCGACAAACTCCGCCGCCCGTACCGCGCCCCGTGGAAACACCCGGAGATCTAATGCGGAATTCGGAATGCGTAATGCGTAATTACGCAAGGCGCTGCTCGTTGGTTGAGCGCGGGTCAGTCCGCACACGGATTTAGGCGAGCCGGGGTGCGTAAGCCCCCGGGAAAATACTGATTTTCGCGGATTTTTAAATGGAAGGCGGTAATGGAGCGAGCGCAGCGAGCGGAATTACGCATTCGCCGACAGGCGAACAAACCGCCGCGAGGCATGCATACCAAACCGACGAAGCCGAAAACTATTCCGGGTCGCGGACGAAGTCCGCAACAGAAATATTTTACCACAAAGAACACAAAGAACACAAAGAAACAATCGAGGGACGCTTTGCGGTGGAGCCTCCAAAAGTTTTGAGAACGTGGAAAGCCGCTTCGTCCCGCTGGTTCGCGGACGTGTCGTCCGCCGCAGTGTCTCTATTCCTCCGTTCCCCCTTAAATCGCTCGGCGTCAGATTGTTTAATAAAAATCGGGGAAAGTCAGATTAAACTATAACCCGCCCGAAAGGGTAAACTTCGAAAGGAAACGCTAAAATGAGAAAACTACTGATGATCGGTGCGGCAGTGGCGCTCTTTGCGCAACTGGCAGCGCAGGCGGCAGTTCCGTCGCTCGAACTTTCCCTTGCGCAGAATGCGATAACGGTCACGGATTCGTCCCGCGCGCTTGACGGCGCGTCGGGTTTGTACCTTGTCTGGGATTCCGCAGACAGGGGAGCCGACCTGAACGCATGGCCCGCTGCCAACCGCATTCAGTATTCGGGGACGATTCCTTCTGCGGATTCTGTTTACGAGTTCAATCGCGCGGGCATTCCCGAGGGGTGCGCTTTCCGCATTCTCGCGACGGGCAAGGTACGGCTTCTCGAAGAGGGCGGATGGGTGTATGTGGGGAAGAACCAGTACATTGACACCGGTATCAAGGCGACGGATGTACACGGACTTTCGATCAAGTTCCAGTATTCTCCTAACGACTATCAGAAGGCGGATAGTAACGCCTGGGCGTCGCTGATCGGCAGCCTGCCGACTGACGATTTCACCATCGGACGCAAGGCGAACGGCGCCGACGGGCAGTTCTACATGCGCTATCGCGGCGAGTCGCTGAAGGCGAATGGCATGACGCCTGACCTCATGTTCTCGCTCGGCGACCTCAATGCGCCGCACACTATCGCGCTTGCGAATCGCACAGCCATACTTGACGGCAAGACCGTGATGAGCGACCTGGCGTCGGGTTCGATCGGCTCCCATACAGACGCCGGGACGATTCTGCTCGGCTGTTCGTGGAATGATGACTGCAATCGCGGACTTTCTCAGCGCTACTGTCACGCGAAGTGGTATTCAGTACGTCTTGACGACGCGAATGGCAAGGCGATAATAAATCTCGTTCCCGCAAGAAGAGGCGGCGAGGGCGTGTTGTGGGATACGGTCTCGAGCAAGGCGTTCGCCAACGCGGGAACGGGCGCGCTTGCATTCTCCGGCAAGGCGGGCGAGGAAGTGGAAGGCTCCGAGGCCGTCTGCGCCTCATCGTGCGCGGTGGCGCTCGGCAACACTCAGATCGTCGGCAAGGCGCGGTTTACGCTTCTCACGGACCGCATGATCCGCTGCGAATGGAGCGAGGACGGTTCGTTCGAGGATCGTCCGAGCCTCACCTTTATCAATCGCGCGATGCCGCCGGTCAAGCACATGTTCACGCGCAAGGGCGACGGCGCGGTAATCGAGACGGAGAGGATGCGCGTGGAGTGGAAGGGCGGTCCGTTCTCCGCCGAGAACCTGACGGTGAACGGCGTGGCCGCGCTTGAGGAGGACAAGGAGAACCTGCTTGGCACGATGCGCACCATCGACGGACGGACGAGCATCCAGGACCTTCTTCCTCGCATGGAGAAGGGCATCTTGTCGCGGCGCGGTGTGACCGTTGTAGATGATACGAACAAGCCGCTTTTCGTGAAGGGCGGCGACTACTGGAAAGAATGGGTGGAAGAGCGTCCGAGGCGCGAGCAGGGCGAGTACCAAGACTTGACGGTGTTCGCATACGGGCATGACTACAAGGGATGTCTTGGCGACTACGTGAAGGTGGCGGGACGCATCCCGCTGCCGCCGAGGTGGGCGTTTGGCTATTGGTGGAGCCGCTTCTGGAACGACACCGAGTCCGACTACCGCCAGGTCGTGCGCGAGATGAACTCCGTCGGCATCCCGGTGGACGTGTGCGTGATCGAGATGTACTGGCACGAGAATTGGGACATCGGCGACCGTCCAGACGTCATTCAGCCGCTTGGCGGACAGAAGTGGGGCTGGGGCGGCTACACGTGGAACAAACGCTACTTCCCCGACCCTGCGGGGATGTTCCGCTTCTTGCATGACGAGGGACTGCACGCGCCGCTCAACATGCACCCCGCGTGCGGCATCCCGGACTGCGAGGACGTTTTTCCCCGCTTCGCGAAGGACTACGGCTGGGAGAGCGGGAGCATCATCCCGTTCCGTGGCGACGAGGAGCGCTGGGCGGAAGTCTATTTCAAGGACGTCATCGAACCGCTGGAGGCGCTGGGCGCGGACTTCTTCTGGCTTGACTGGCAGCAGTGGCTGATGTCGAAGGGCAAGCCGACGTTGAGCAACACGTTCTGGCTCAACCACCTCTTTGCCACTCACGATGCGGCGCGGTTGCGGGACGGCGGCGTGAAGCGTCCGATCATCTACCACCGCTGGGGCGGACTCGGCTCACACCGCTACCAGATCGGCTTTTCCGGCGACGGCGAAAGTTCGTGGCGGATGCTCGAGTCGATCCCGTGGTTCACCGCCACCGCCTCGAACGTGGGTTACGGCTACTGGGGACACGACCTCGGCGGTCACAACCGGCCCCAGTTTGGCAGGGACCAAAACGGCGAGCTGTTCACGCGCTGGATGCAGTGCGGCGTGTTTACGCCCATCTTCCGGACCCATCCGTCCAAGGACTCCCAGGCCGAGCGCCGTCCGTGGAAGTACGCCGACCACTTCTTCATCCTGCGCGAGGCGTACCGTCTGCGCTATCGCCTTGCCCCGTACATCTACACCGCCGCGCGGCAGGCGTACGACACGGGCGTGTGCCTGTGCCGTCCGATGTACTATGACTGGCCGGAGGAGGATGCCGCATACGAGGCGATCAACCAGTACATGTTCGGCGACGACATCCTCGTTGCGCCCGTTACGAAGCCCGTCGACCCCGTGACGAAGGAGGCGGAAGTGGAGGCATGGCTGCCGAAGGGCGCTTGGTATGATGTCTCGCGCGGCGAGATTGTGGAGGGCGGGCGCAAGCTGACACGTGGCTACACGGTGGAGGAGACGCCGTGGTTCGTGAAGGCAGGCGCGGTGATTCCGATGTATCCCGATTCCGTCAACCGCCTCGGCAATCCCGGTACCGACGACCTCGTACTCTTCTGCGCGCCCTGTCAAGATTTTGGCAGTGTAGAACATGTAGAGGGAAGTGTATTTTCCACTTCTATCTACGAAGACGGCGGCGACAACGCCGACTATGCGACGAACTTCCGCCGCACGACGATCCGCCGCGAGGGGAACCGCGTAACGATTGCGCCGCGCAAAGGAACCTACACGCTGAAGTTCCCGCTTGCGGCATTGCCGCGGACCGTGAAGGTAAATGGCAAGGAGTGCGCGTGGGAATACGACGCGGAGAACCTTGCCGTGGTCGTGAAGACGCCGCCGCAGGACGGCGCTCACGAGACTGTGGTGGAGCTGGTGTATCCTGAGCTTGTCTGTATGACGGCCTCTTATCTTTCGGGTTTGAAGGGCGAATACACCCGCATTGCCGCTCTTACGGAGGACTTCAGGTTCGCCCTTGCCAGCCGCAAGGGACCGCGCTACGCCGCCAACCTTCCGACTTCGTGGCAGGTCATCTGGAAGACGCGCGATGCGATTGCGGCGCATCCCGACGACGCGGAGAAGTTGCTTGCCGAGCGCGACGCCGCGTTGAAGGAATTTGCGGAGAAGGACTGGCCGCGGCTTGAAAATACGTTCACGCCAGAGTTCATCACGCGCATGCGTTCGTGGTTGAAGTTAAATTCAGAATTATCGCCCGATTGAACTGAGCGCGGGTCAGTCCGCACACGGATTTTGGCGAGCCGGGGTGCGTAAGCCCCCGGGAAAATACCGATTTGCGCGGCGTTTTAAATGGAAGGCGGTAATGGAGCGTCCAACGGACGCGGAATTACGCATTCGCCGACAGGCGAACAAACCGCCGCGAGGCATGCATACCAAAACGCCGCAGCCGAAAACTATTCCGGGTCGCGGACGAAGTCCGCAACAGAAAATTTTAACCACAAAGAACACAAAGAAACAATCGAGGGACGCTTTGCGGCGGAAGCCTCCAAAAAACTTGAGAACGTGGAAAGCCGCTTTGTCCCGCTGGTTCGCGGACGCATCGTCCGCCGTATTGTTTCTGTCTCTCCGTTCCCCCTCAAATCGTTCGGCGTCAGGCGTCTTATTTATAGAGATTTGAATTTGCGTTGTCAATTTTTCTCTGTCGTCATCATGAACTATCGAAAATCCCTGTTGAACGCTATCGTCGTTTTCCTGACAGCTTTAACTGTCGCAGCGGGCTGTTGCAAGACGAACAGCGCCGTCAGTTCGCAAACGGTTGAAGATGAAGGGAATAATACTGCCGAGCAGTCGGAAGAAACGGCGAAGAAACCTGTCAAGCGGTCGCTGGACGAGATAGCGTTACATTATTTTGGCAAAAGTAAAATCGAACGTTTTGAAAAGGCGTTTCAAAGCGGAGATGTTGACGCGTCCATTTTTGGAGATGAGATTCTTCATTATGCCGCGATGACCGGCGATTTGGATCGCTTTAAGTATTTAGCAGAATGCGGCGCAGACGTTTATTCAATTGGCAAATGGAATCGTACAGCGCTGCATTTCGCTGCCCAAAGCGGCAATCTGAAACTGGTTGAGTTTCTCGTCAAGCAGGGACTCAACGTCAACGCATCAGACGACCCCTTAAATCAGACGGTTTTGCATTTTGCCGCGCAAAGCGGAAATCTGGCTCTTGTAGAGTATCTTGTCAAACAGGGCGCTGACCTTTTTGTTACAGATGTAAGCGAATGTACCGTCTTGTACGATGCGGTTCTAAGCGGCAATACTGAACTGGTTCAATGGCTGATCAAACAGGGTTTGGACTTTAATCCGTCAGACGATTGGGTCGTTTTGCGTTTTGCCGTCCAAAGCGGTTCTTTGGAAATGCTTGATTGGCTGATTCAGGACGGCATGAACGTTAACGCGATTAACGAACAGGGGGAGACGGTCTTGCATTATGCGGCTGGTAAAGGCGATCTGGAATTGGTTAAGCGGCTGGTTTCGCATGGGGCAAACGTCTACGCAACTGGCGAAGACGGGTGGTCTGTCTTGCATTACGCGGCTCGAAGCGGCAATTTGGAACTGGTGCAATGGCTTATTGAACAGGGGTTGAATCTTTACGAAACTGACGACTCGAATTTAACCATCTTATACAACGCGGCTCGAAGCGGCAATTTGGAACTGGTTGAATGGCTGCTTAATCAGGGGTTGGACGTTAATGAAAAAAATTTTTCTGAAAACCCGACAGTCTTGTATTCTGCGGCTCGAAGCGGCAATTTGAAGCTGGTAGAGCGTCTGATTGAACGCGGCGCAGACGTCAAAGACCGCGATAGTCTTATGAAGTCTGTTCTTAACGCTCCCCTTATCGATTATTCTGAACAGGATTGTCAGAAGCTGATAGAGTGGTGGTGGAAAGACGGCTCAAATGTTAACGTAAAAGACTATTACGGACGTACAGCTTTGAATTTACTGGTTAAGAAGGAACTCAGTCTGGTTGACGCTGATACTTTAGACGATTCTGAAAGCGTCTATGTGAATTCCATTGGTCAAAACAGTTCTTTGGAACTGGTAAAGTATCTGGTTGAACATGGCGCAGACGTCAATAACCAAGACAGTTTTGGATGGTCGGCTTTACATTCCGCCGCTGATAACGATGATCAAGCCACGGTTCAATATTTGGTTGAACAGGGCGCAGACGTCAGCGCTAAAAATAATTTTGACAAAACCGCCTTGCATTACGCCGCTCTGAGAGGGAATTTGAAACTGGTTCAATATCTGATTGAACACGGCGCGGACGTCAGCGCTAAAGACGATTCACAAACAACGCTTCTGCATTTTGCCGCTTTTAGCGGTAATTTGGAACTGGTGCAATGGCTGGCTGGTCAGGGATTGGATGTTAAAGCAAAAGACGCTGACGAAAAGACCGCGTTTCATTTTGCCGTCCTGAGTGATAATAAAAATCTGGTTGAGTGGTTTATAGAGCAGGGCGCAGACGTCAATGCAAAAGATAAAAAGGGATGTACAGCTTTGCTTTTAGCCGCTGAAAACAGTTATATGAATCTGGCGCAATGGCTGGTTGAGCATGGAGCAGACGTCAACGCCAAAGACTGTTACGGAAAGACGGCTCTGCTTTATATTGCTGAAAACGGTTATCTGAAACAGGCTCAGTGGTTTGTGGAGCATGGCGCGAACGTGAATGCAAAAGACAATAAACAACGGACAGCCTTGTTTTACGCCGTCCAGAGCGGTTCTTTAGAACTGGTTGAGTGGCTGGTCAAGCAGGGACTGGACGTCAACGCGACGGACGACGAGGGAAGAACCGTCCTTCATCATGAATCTCACTGCCGCTTTTTGAAAATCGTTCAATGGCTGGTCAAGCAGGGAATAGACGTCAACGCGACAGACAAAGACGGACATCCAGTTTTGTTTTACGCCGATAAAGATAACAATCTGCAAGTGATTCGCTGGCTGAAAAAACAGGGCGCCGAGAATTAATTAGTAATTAGTAATTACGCAAAGCGCTGCTCAGTGATTTGGCGAGCTTCGCTCGCGATCCGGGAGCGTTTTTGATTGAGAGGGTTTAAATCCATGTATAAGAATATCGCTATCGTTTTATTACTGATAATTAGTTTTGGATTCTATGCGGAAGGCGTTCAACAAGCTCAGCAGAATGCGCGGCTTCAATATACAATTAAAGTCATCGTGGCGTTTAATCAAGAGTATTTTTCAAAACACGATCTTGACTGGAACGATTACCTCGCATCCGTTGAGCGGCGCATAGCGGACGAAAAAGCAAGTAAAGGCGGCAGCGTTCTGGAATGGTACTTCGACAACTGCAAATCCTGTTTGCCCCCGCCGTCGTCAGAGGACAGCAAAAGCGATAGTCTGGAGAATCAAAGCCTTAACGATTCAAAAGATTAATAATCGCGTGCGCCTGCGAACGGCGCGTTTTTCTATTGGTTTAGAAAATCAAACATAAAGCCCCAATTATTATGATACGTCAAATAGCTACATTACTTAGTCAAAGTCGTAAAATTTTTAAGAGAGCGCTTATTGCGCTTGTGATTTATATTATTGTTACTGCTGGCGGCATCATTGTCTTTTCAGGTTATTATTGCTTTTCTGAATCAAACGTACAACCGCAAGATAATCTGAAAGTGTCTGTTGACAGGTACATTCCTTCTCGTTTTTTTCGGATTCCCTATCTGTTTGGCTATAGTAAATCGCAATTACCTCGTATAACTATCGGTTTCGAGCGAGAATCCAAGGAGATTGCCAGCATTGTCATAAATGACGTTACGGTAACAGATTCAAATAATCAACAGCGACATTTTGAAATTAATCAAAAGGTTGTTTTCCAAAAATTAGAGTATGACGCTGATAATATTCTCCGTGGCGATTATGTAGAATCGACGCCTGTTTCGCTCTTTGAGGAGCCGGGAAAATATCAGTATGAGATCAATTTAACGGTCAATTCGCCAACTGGTTCTCAAAGACCTTATGTAATAAAGGCGTCTACTGACGTTAAACCATATACAGACGTTATTACAGGTTGGAAGTACATGGCTGACAGTTACGCTCCCCCAACGTGGCTTTTCCCGTTTCCCTTTGATTCGAGTATTTTATAACGAGCCGCAGTTTACAAGAAACCAAAACGGTTGATAAGTCAGGGAGAAATAGAAAAGGAAAAAGCGAAGGTTTGTTTCGCGTTTTTCGCCTGACGGCGAATGCAGGCGAGGACGACGCCGCATTGAAGGAATTTGCGGAGAAGGACTGGCCGCGGCTTGAAAATACGTTCACGCCAGAGTTCATCGCGCGCATGCGTTCGTGGTTGAAGTGAGTTGTCGCCAAGCGTTCGGGCGGCGAACGAAGCGTTCATTCCGTTATTTATATTAAAGAAAGGACTGTTATGATTGCAAAAACAAGCTGGAAAATTGTCGTTGCTGCGTTGTTGTGGACGCTCTGCGTCTCGTTGGGCGTTAGCGAAGAAACGGATAAACCCTTGTCAAATTCGAAACCGGATTTGGAACGGGTTTTGGGGTTATGCCCTCCTGACACTCTTAGCGTTACGTTTTCACAATCGCCCGTTCTAACCTCATATTACAGTCCAATTGACCTTGTTGAGACATACGGAAAAGTCGTTTGGACGCCCGAAAGCAAGATCGCTGCGCCTGCTGCCCCTATCCGAAAACAAGAGAAACGCCAGTTTTTTGGTCCGTTGGGCGATCCAATGGACGTTCCTGCTTTGTGGCTTCCCAACAATGATAATGTAACCATTGTTAACGATCCATATTCAGGAAAACTTCTATATGTTCTTGAAACGTCTGAACCGAGATCCGTTCCAGAGATTAAACGCGCGACGCTGTGGAGCTATTCCTCTGATGAAAAGCTGAAATCCGTCAACCGTTATGACGGTTGCCCGGTAGCGGAACCAAAATCCGACTATTCAGGTTTGATAACGTATTCTCTGGTTGATCCTGTCGTGTTGGATTTTCCTGTCAGATATGGTCATCGTTATCTTACTGCGGAACAGTTGAATTTTGTTATTCAAATTAAAACCGAATCTGGTGAAAGCGGCTTGTTTTTCGTTTTCTCAAAAGACCTTGCCAAGAGTTTTGTTGAGGATAACGCGAACTGGAAAAAAGAAATCAGCAAAAGGATTCCCAATGCGGATCAGTATTATCGAAACAAATTTATAATTATAGATTCCCGCACCGTTTTTGCAACGTCTTCGCCGGAGTTGGCGTCCCGATTTTCTAAAAGAACGGAAACCGCAGCGACAGAGGCGTTTTCCATTCCGTCTTCTTTTAAAAAATGGTTTACTGACGACGTTTCGCTGTGGACGTATCGAGTTAAAGCGCCGGAATGTCTTTGGCTGATTCGTCCAAAGGATAATAAATTGCCCGAAAGAGAATTGGTTTTAGTTACAAATTCAGATGTTAAAACCGACGACGTTTTTTCTGTTCCAGAATGGCGTGAAACGCTTAGATTAGCCCAAAAACATTTAGGCTGGGATTTTACTCTAGCGACTAAAAATAAAGAACAACGCGTATACAAGGTCTTGCTTCCAGAATATCAGCATACACTGCTTATGCTGGGCGAAAATCCTGAAGCGATGGGCAGAACAATGGCGATTCAATCCATTTTCCTGTGCGTGCCGTTTCCGATGTAGACGTTCTCGCAAGTACGACGTTATAGAAAAGCCGACGGTATGCCCATGGGTTTACACCCGTGGCTCGCCTAAGCGTAACTACGGTTGGTAAACTCAATACAGTATTGTAATTCCGGCGTTTCGGTTCGCCGTTGGCGAACTGCGTAATTCTGCTCGCTACGCTTGCTCCATTACCGCCTTCCAATCCTTTGCGTTCTCTGCGTTCTTTGCGGCTAAAAAATTGGGCGGCTGATACAGCCGCGATCCAGTTGTTCGGGCTGGCATTCCTGCGAAAGAGATTATTCTAGTAACAGCAAGGCGCCCGAGGGCGGGCGCCAACCGTGGAGATTGTTGGCTTCGTCGTTTTGTATTTCACGTTTCAATCAAAGCGTAACTACGTTCGCTTCACTCACTTCGTTACCGCCTTTCAACGGTTGGTAAACTCTAACGTTATCGTTATTCCAGCGTTTCGGTTCGCCTTCGGCGAACTGCGTAATTCCGTTCGCTTCGCGAACTCCATTACCGCCTTCCATTTCTTCGTTACCGCCTTTCATTACTTTGCGAACGTCGCGGACTTTGCGTGAGACTTCTTCGGCGGGACAAAGCCTCAGATTAAGCTTTTAATTGAACCTGTCGGAATTTCCGACAGGTTGACTTCTCTTCTCAGACGACTTTCCATAGCGGAAGTTCCGGCAGGAAGGTTTCGAATTCCGCCAGAAGGGCTTGCTGGTATTCGCCGGCGAAGGTTCCGTTGAAGAACTTGTCGGCGCCCTCTTCAAAGAACCGTTTCCAGGACGCTTCTTCCGCTCCGGGATTGATCGGGTAGAAGAGCGTGTTGTTGGCTTTTGCGGCTTTGTAGTCGCCCGGCGCGTCGCCGATCATCAGAGATTTGTTCGGCGCGTACTGGTTGGCGTTGACGAGCATCTCCTTTTTCGTCCCGTATTCCTGACCGCAAATAACGACTGTGTACTTGGCGATGTCGTGTTCTGCCCATTCGCGTTCCAGCGCCTCGTTGGGCGTGGCGGAAACGACCATGATGTCGCCCTGCGCGCTGAGCTTTTCCAGCGATTCCCGAACGAACGGGAACGGCGGAACGCCATGGACGATTTTCGTAACGGCGTCGTTAACCGCCAGCGACCATTCCAGCGCCCGTTTCAGACCCGGGTCGTTGGTGCGGCGGACTTCTTCCATCAAGGCGGCGTTGCCGAGCTTGTTTTCCCGCTCCATCCAGTCGAGCAGGCTTTGCGGCAGTTCAATATGAATCCCGCGGGCGATGACTTCCGGACGGCGGTTGAGCCAGACGACCGAGTCTCGCAGAGCCGGGAACCGGTTGCAGCCGCGCGTTTTCGAGTACAGGTTGACGAACTCGTTCGCCTCGCGAGCGTATTTGCTCACGCCCTGCATGCCCCAGTAGCTGATCGTATTGGGAATAAAACATTCTTTATGCTTCAGCTCCATCGTATCGAACGCGCAGCCGTCAGAGTCAATGCCGATAAAAAATTCGTGTTTGGGAGTGATGGTTATCATGATTGAGTGCCTAGTGCTTAGTGCCTAGTGCTTAGGATTAAGTGAGTGAGGGAATAAGGGAGTTAAGGGACAGGGTTAAGGATTAATGATTTAAAAGTCAATTTGATGTAACGCTTGCGTCCTACGCACTATGCACTACGCACTACGCACTATGCACTACGCGCGGGCGCTGCGCGCCGCGCTACATTCTCACCCGGACGCTTTCTCTGTGTCCGGTGAGTCCTTCTTTTGTTGCGAGGGATTCAACCAGCGGGGCGAGCTGACGCATACCGTCGCGGTTGAAATGGATTACGCTGCCGGGTCGGACGAAGTCGTTGGCGGACAAGCCGGAAGCGAATCGGGCTGTGCCGCTGGTCGGGAGAACGTGCGACGGACCGGCGCAGTAGTCGCCCAGCGCAACCGGCGTGAACGTTCCGAGGAAAATCGCCCCCGCGTTGTGCAGTTTGGGCAGAAGATCTTCGGCGTTGTCGATCGCAACGTGGAGGTGTTCCGGCGCAATGGCGTCGCTGATTTGACAGGCGTCGTCCGGGTCTTGAGCCAGAATCAAAGCGCCGAAATCTTCCAGACATTGCCGAGCCAGGTCGCCCCGGCTGAGCTGTCCGAGCATGACGTCCAACTCGCCGATAACGGCGTCTAAAGTGGGCTTATGCCAACCGATGAGGATGCTGGCGCCGGGCGCGTGTTCCGCCTGCGCGATGAGGTCGGCGGCAATGTACTTGGGGTTGGTGGAATCGTCTACAATGACGACGACTTCGCTCGGTCCGGCGATGGAGTCAATGGCGACGTCGCCGAAGACAAACCGTTTTGCCAGGGCGACTAACAGGTTGCCCGGCCCCACGATTTTGTCGACTTTCGGCAGTCCTTCAATGCCGTACGCCAGAGCGGCAACCGCCTGAGCGCCGCCGACTCGGTAGACTTCTTTAATTCCCAACTCGCAGCAAACCGCCAGCATGTCGCGGTTATACGACCCGTTTGGCGTGGGCGGGGCGACAACAGCGATTTCCTTGACCCCGGCGCACTGGGCGGGAATGGCTGTCATGAGGACGCTGGACGGATACGCCGCCGCGCCGCCGGGTACGCAGACCCCAACTCGATTGAGCGGCAAGTACCGTTCCATGAGGTATCCGTTGGGCCGTTCGACGCGGACGTCTTTGTGCAGAATCGCCGTCTGGAATTCGACTATGTTCTGACGAATTTTACGGACGGCGTCCAGAAACTCCGGTTCGACGCTGTCGCGCGCCTTGTCGAGTTCTTCCTGCGGGACGCGAAGCTCTTCCGGCGTCATGCGTTTGCCGTCGATTCGTTCCGAGTATTCCAGAACGGCGTCCAGACCCCGGGCGTCAACGTCGCGGCAAATCTTCTCGACAACCTGCTGAGGCGTGAGCGCCTCGCCGAAAATCTCGATCGTCCGCTGACGTCCCGCTTCCGAAACGACGTCCCCGCGGGGGGAGAGCGTCTTGCGAAGCTGAGTCATAAACTCCGCCGCCTGACCGTCCTGGCTGCTGATGTATTTGATGTTCATTTTAATCCCTGATTTCTGCGGGTTAATAATATATGGTGAAACCGGTTAGTTTCGATTAGACGCTATTGTACCTCTTATGGAAAAATTGTCAACTAGCAGGGCGGGGGGGAGGCGGGGCAATTAGCAATTGTCAATTAGCAATTAGCAATTTCGCAAAGCGCAGGTCGATGGTTGTGAGCGGGTCAGTCTGCACACGGATTTTACGGATTAGACGGATATGCGCGGATTTTTAAATGGAAGGCGGTAATGGAGCGTCCAACGGACGCGGAATTACGCAGTTCGCCGTTAGGAGAACCGAAACGTTTGAAGTGTGCAAACCAAATCGACGAAGCGAAAACATCCTCTGGATGTAGCCCGTCCTCGGGCTACAACTTGACGGCTTGCCGTCAAGCTATTTTCTGTTGCGGACTTCGTCCGCGACCCGGAATGTTTTTCGGCTGCGTCGCAGTACAAATGCAGGACAAAGCGTAACTACGCTCCCGATGGTCGCCCCGTTACCGCCTTTCATTTCTTTGCGTCCTTTGCGTTCTTTGCGGCTAAAAATCCGCCAGACATCGCCCATTCCCGTTTTGCTATTTTCCCGTTTCCCCTTGACTTCCCAAAATCGCAGATTATAATTGTCTAAAAAGTAATATAATATTCAGTAAAAAATAAAGGAGACGGGTGTCGCATGAAAGACAACAAGACGCAAATTGAAGAAGCTCTCAAGACGATTGAGTCAAAGCACGACTGCCGGGTTTTGTTTGCTGCGGAGAGCGGTTCGAGGGCGTGGGGGTTCGCCTCGCCTGACAGCGATTACGACGTCCGGGGCGTGTACGTTAAGCCGCTCGACTGGTATCTCCAGCTGAATACCAATCTTCCTGACACAATCGTCGAGGAGCTTCCTGGCGATCTGGATATTTCGCTCTGGGACTTGCGAAAGGCTCTTGTCCATATATCAAAGTCCAATCCGTCTTTCTTCGAGTGGCTGAGAAGCCCGATAGTCTACCGGGACAGCGAACTGATTGACGTTATGAATACGCTCAAAGCAGAGTGTTTCGATCCGGTACACGTCGCCTGTCATTACGCATCGATGTTACGAAAATCAATGGAAGCGCAAAACCCGGACGGCTCAATACGCATTAAGAGACTCTGCTACGCGCTTCGGGCAAGCGTCTGCGTGAAATTTACGATGGCATTCAAGACAATGCCGCCCACGCTTTTCGCTGAGACGCTCGAACAAGTTGAGCTGAGCGCTGACGAACGGGAGGCGATTCAGGAAGTTCTTTCTCGAAAGGAGCATGCCCTGGAATCCGATACGATAACGCCTGACTCTCGACTTGAGAAACTGCTTGAAGACAAATTAGAGTCAATCGCATCAAGCGGTCTGATCAAGTCCGATCCGACGGCTGAAACCTGCGCCCGGCTTGAGCAGTTGTTCCGAGCCTGCGTCATAGGGGAAATGTTTCAAGAGTAGAACTGCCCACGGGTTTACACCCGAGGCTACGCCTGTCTAACCGAAGATTCTAAAAGGGGAAAAACGTATTAGCCTCGATTGTTTCTTTGTGTTCTTTGTGTTCTTTGTGGTAAAATTTTCTTCGGCGGACTTCGTCCGCGACCCGGAAAGGTTTTCGGCAGCGTCGCAGTACCAGTGCGGTTCAAAGCGTAACTACGCTCGTTTCGATATTATTCCGGGGGCTTACGCACCCCGGCTCGCCTACCGTCTTTCATTTTTTGCGGCTAAAAAATTTAGACAGGGGAGCAAACCAGTATTGATTTTTCTCTCCGCGTCATTATAATATATATCAGTTAACGAGTTGCAGGGCGCGGCGAGCGACTGCGATTCGTAACGGTTTTATCTAAATAGTCCCTAAATTCCAGACCCCATTGTTATTATGAAAGCTGTCAGATTTTTGCTGTTGGTTGTTTTGGCGTTCTCCGCAAGCGCAGCGTTGGCGGAGGAGCATAACGCGTTCCCCGGATACAAAGGTCAGTGGAACGGTTTCGACAATTACGAGTTTACCGTCGACACCGAGTTCGGCGCCCGACCGTGCCGAGTCGTCTGTCCGAAAGAACCGGCGAAAGGGAACCCTTGGGTGTTTCGCGCCGTCTTTTTCGGGCATGAACCGCAGACGGAAATCGCCATGCTCAAGCTGGGCTGGCACGTCGCCTGGATCGGATGCACGGACTTGGTCGGGTCGCCGGAAAACGTCTCGCAGCGAAACTCGTTTTACAAGTATCTGGTCGACAAAGGTCTGAGCAAAAAGCCCGTTTTGCTGGGCATGTCCCGCGGCGGAATCACCTCGATGAACTGGGCAATCGCCAATCCGGACTGCGTTACAGCCATCTATATCGACAACCCGGTTTTGGATTTCCGATCCTGGCCTGGCGCATTTAAACCCGGTCAGCGCAGCAATCCCGATTGGGAAAGCGTTCTGAAATCGTATCATCTGACGGAACAGGAGGCGAAGGAATACAAATACTGTCCTGTCGACGCATTTGGTCCGCTGGCGCAGCGCAAAGTTCCGATTCTGCTCATCTGCGGCGATTCCGACCACGTCGTGCCGTTCGACGTCAACGGCAAAGTCCTCTATGAGCGTTACAAGGCGGCGGGCGCCCCGATTGAACTGATTCTCAAGCCCGGCAACGACCATCACCCCCATTCGCTCAAAGACCCGAAGCCGATTGTGGATTTTTATCTCAAGGCGTGGAAGTGAGGCAGTAGGCAGTAGGCAGTAGGCAATAGGCAATAGCGCTTCGCCTTCGGCGAATTAAAATCTACTCCCTACTCCCTACTCCCTATTCCCTATCTCCTCCCCCATTGAAAAAAGATTTATCCTATATATAATAAGGAATATAAAACGTTAGAGCGGGGCGCTGCTCTGCAAATATTTGAATCCTTCCTGAACACCTAACAAGGAGTTGTTTGTTATGCGAAAAGTTCTGCTTGCCGCCATGGTTTGCGTCATGGCGATTTGTATTGGCTGTCAGCCGTGTTTGCCGGAAAAGGGCGAAGGCGAAGCCCAAAATTGCTGCGGTAAAAAAGCTTGCTGCGATAAGGCAAAAAGCGCGGATAAAGTCCCCGAGGTCAAAAGCGCGTCTACCATTTCCCCGGAACTGAAAGAAAAAGCGATCAAACGCATTGCTGAAATTCAGGGAACCTACGTTGAAAAAGACGGCGCGATCGTCGAAGTCGACATCATGAACAAGTCGTTCGAACCGGCTGACGTTGAACTTATTGCTCAGCTGTCCGACGTCGTCAAATTGTCGATTTCCAGCCCCAGCGTTAACGATGAAAACTTTGCGCTGCTGTCCAAGATGCCCAAGCTGCAGCAGCTGCTTATGCTTAACTGCGGCATTACGGACGAAGGTTTGAAGTCCGTTCCAGAATTCCCGGAATTGAAGGTTCTTAACCTTCGCGGCTGCGCCAGCATGACAGACGCCGGTATGGAATACGTCGCCAAGGCTCCGAAACTGGATAACCTCGCTCTGCTGTACACGAAAATCGGCGATGAAGGCGTTATCGCTCTGAAAGGCATGAAACTGCGCGCTCTCGACCTTCGCGGTTTGCGCTTGACCGGTTCCGCCTGCCAGGCGTTGGCTGAAATGACGACGCTGGAAAGCCTGAAACTGCGTAACGCTCGCGAAATCATGGACTATTCTTTCCAGGAACTCAAGACGCTTGTCAACCTGAAAAGCCTGTCTCTGGAAGACCTCGCAATTACCGATTCCGCGTTGGAAATTCTGCCTGAATTCGTCAATCTGAAAGAACTGGTTATTATGCGTACCGACATGATGGACGTTTCACCTATCGGACAGCTCAAGAACCTGAAAAAGCTCACGCTTCGCGAAATGACCTGCGATTTGGACTTCTTGGCGGACATGCCGCAGCTGGAAGAACTGTTCTTCGCGGAAAGCATCGTTCGCGACGCCGATATGAAGTTCTTTGAAGGACTGGTCAACGTCAAAACTCTCGACCTGTGGAACACTCAGCTTGGCGACGAGGCTCTGAAACTGTTCGGAACAATGCCCAAACTGACAACGCTCAACATTAAAAACTGCGCCAAAATTACGGACGCGGGCATTGCTGAACTGGCGAAGTCGGAATCGCTGACGTCGCTCAACCTGTCGGAAAACGGCAAGGCGACTGGCGACAACGGCGAGCCGCTGGTAACCGACAAGGCGCTGGAAAGCCTCAAGGGCTGCAAGTCGCTCAAGGAACTCAATATTTATCTGTGCCCGTCCCTGACGGAAGACGCAATTAAAGACTTCACCCAGGCGCGCCCGGACGTTAAAGTTATCAGCTATTAATGACAATTAAAAGCGCGAACGACGGAACGCAAAAGACGAGAAGCGAGAATTTCGGTTTTCGCCTTCTGCGATTCCGTCTTTCTTTTTTGACGGCGGCGTTTATTGCTTTGCTTTTCCTGCCTGGCGTTGCGTCAGCGGAGGAATGGCGAAGCGAGTACGCCTACGGTCCGTTTGAAATCTATCTCAACGTCGATATTAATTCCGTACGCAAGACGCTGGAACAAATCGCCGATCTGGACAGGGAGTTGAGCGTTCGATTCTCTTTGCCGCCATGTCAGGAAAAGATCAAGCTCTATATTTTTGAGGACGTCAAAACGTATACGGCGTATATTCAAAAAGAGTATCCCGGCGCGCCGATGCGTCGGGCGCTGTTCGCGATGGAAAAGGACAAGCCCGGCAAAGTCTTTACGTTTTTTCACAGCGATTTCGCCGAGGATTTGCGGCACGAATGCACTCACGCGCTGTTACATTCCAAAATCGGGCGGCTGCCAATCTGGATTGACGAAGGACTGGCGGAATACTTTGAAGCCCCAAAAGCCCAGCGCGTCTATAAAGAACCTTACTACGGTCAGATCCGAAAAAACGTCTCGTACAACGTGTTTGCGCCTGTTCCGGACTTGAAAAAGCTGGAAAACATCACAAAAATGGGTGACTTTTTGGAAGTTCATTATCGGAATTCGTGGTCGTGGATGAATTTTATGATTAACGACCCCTCCCGACAGAAAATCCTGGGCAATTATCTGATTCTTTGCAAAAAAGCAGACGAGCGGGAAAAAGAGCAGGGGATTTTCCCTTCGTTTACGGAACTGCTTGGCAACACAATTCCCAAATATAAAACAGAGTACAAAACGTACTGGAAAGAACTAAAAAAGCCAACGAATCCGTAACGATTCGTTGACTTTGGATGGTTTACCCGGTTTAGGAATTCCTGAAATCAGAATTTCCAGGCTTTCAGCCAGATGGTTTGATCGTCCTGCGGCTTCAAATTGAAATCGCTCTGGAGCTTTTCTGAGAATTCCGGCAGGTGAGCGGCGCCGTAGAAGATGGCGATCTTCTTTTTGGAACCTTCATCGAGGATTCCCTTCAGCTTTTCCAGAACGCGATTGTTTCTGTCTGTAATAATAGACGTTCCGTCTGAGGCGCCTTTCATGGCAATTTCGCTGTCCATGGAGACAAATTGGTCAGCCAGGGCGTCTTTGAGAGCTTTTTTACGGTTTTTCTTGAAGAAAGCCAGAATAACTTTGGAATCGTCTGTGTCCGACGCATTGGGATTCTTCCGAGCCATGTTAAAGCCCATTTCCCGAAAATACAAAGCGGCAAAGCCGTCGTCGCGAGCTTTCTGCGCTTCGGCGAATTCTTTGGGGGAGAGGTCAGCGTGAACCATGTTTTCCTTTTTGTAGTCGATGTGTTCCAGCTGATGAACCAGACCGAGCAGATTGCCGAACTGGTATTGAGCAAATCCAATGACGCTTGATGGCGATTTATCTTCTTTAGACGGTTCCGGACGGGTTCCTTCTTCAGCCACGACTTCGTAAAGAACGACGTCGTAATCTTCAAAGAGTTTGTTGAGTTCCTTGTAATAGGACTTTTCTCCAATGTGAATGGCGCCGACCAAGTCGACGCAAACGCCGTTTTCTCCAACGAACTTCCGGACAGCGGTGTCCAAAGAACCTTTTTTGGCTTCCTTGTCTCGAACGACGCGGACATACTGGAATTCGTCGCCTTTGGCTTTTTTCGCCTTTTTAGGGGCGTTTTGCTCGGTTTTAGCGGCGTCATTGTCAGCATAGATAATTTGGGAAGATACGGTAACCGTTACTGCAAGAAGAAATAGTGTTAAAATGCGAAGTTTTGACATTTTGGTAAAGTGGTTGTTGCGATGTGGAAATGAATGATGGTGTGGATTGTTCGGAAAATAAGACCGCCTAAAAATTTTTTGAAAATATTTTAGAACGATTCCGATAATAAACCGAGACGTGTAATACCGTCCAGATATATAGTTATACGTCAAAAAAAACTAAAAAGTTACGAAAAAGATTCCGAAATTGGGAACTTTTGTGGAAAAAGTTGCTCATAATAAATATAGAATAGTATTTAGTTCAAGGGCAAAGAGATTAAATACTGCAGATTCTATTAGAATAATTTCGGTATCTATCGACTTAGGGCATTGCGTATAATCGTTATAACCGTACTTGTGTTTA
>JAFZAL010000016.1 GCA_017557195.1 Thermoguttaceae bacterium
AGAATTGAATTTAACGCTAGAGCAATTTAACGATTATCAAATGATTTTCTTTATTTGCCTGGCAAGAAATAATATATAATGCTGTGGACAAATTATTGTTCATTGTTATCAATATATTTATATTATCCTTTATATTATATTGTTGTTAAATCCCCTAATTTCCTATTCCTAACCATGACTCAGGATTCGTTATCGCAGTGTCTCAATGAAACGGAAATGCCGTTGGAACTCAAAGAGCTTTTTGACGCCATCGAAAGTCTTCCAGACGAACATAAACAACGCTTAAAGCCGCTGGCGGAAAAAATCCTGGATGCATCCAAACGTCGTCGCAAAATTCTTACCTTGGTTCAGGACGCGCTCAGTCAGCTTCGGCTTGACATGAAATATCTTGTCTTCGATCTGGAAGCCACTCGACGAGAACGAGACGATTATCAAAGAAAAATCAATGAATAATCGTATTTCTATTTTGTATAAAAGATTTGTATAAAAAGTTAATTGATTGTTAAGAATGGATAATGAAACTCAAGCCGGCGGGCTTCATTATCCATTTTTACTTTTCAATATATTAATATTTATCTCCCCTCTTTACAATTTTATAGGAATGATGTATAATTAGAGGAAACTTTGACCGTTTCAACAGTTGGTTTGCATACTAAACAAGGAGATAGAACCATGTCCCGAAAATTCCTTCACGTCGGCTGCGTTACGCACGACAAAAACTTCCCCGGTCTGAACTACAATCAGATTTTGGACTGCTACTGTTCCGACCCGACCGCCAACGAACACAATATCGAATGGCTGTTCTTCCCGGAAACCAGCCCGCTGGCGAAAACGGCGATTGCAACCACAACGCACATTGCCTATATGGTAGACGATCTGGAAGCCGCCGTTGCCGGTAAAGAGATGGTTTTGGAACCGATCGAAGTCGGCCCCGGATTCAAAATTGCGTTCTTTTGGGAAGACGGCGCATTGGTTGAAAACTGCCAGGCAAGCTGAAACGACAATCAGGAATCACAGATTAAGGAACTCATTTAGGTGGGAAGTTAGGAGTTAGGAGTGAGGAGTTACGCTTCGCGTCCCTCTCTACTGCCTACTGTCTATTGCCTACTCCCTATTTGCAGTTCCTGTTAATATCAACATATTTCGAAATAAAACTACACAGAGGCGTTAAAATGGAAGAATTTCCTATGACTCGACAAGGATACGACAAACTCCGCGCTGAGTTGGAATACATGGAAAAGGTTGAAATGCCTGCAATCGTTGCGCGAATCGCTGCCGCCCGAGAAGAAGGCGACTTGAGCGAAAACGCCGAATATCATGGCGCGCGCGAAAGTCAGGGTCTGTTGGAAGCCAAAATGGGGCAGCTGCGATACAAGCTCTCCAACGCTAAAATCATTGACAAGAGCGAGTTTCCCTCAGATGAAGTCGTTTTCGGGTCTCAAGTTCGCGTTTACGACGAATACTTTGAAGAAGAAGTTACCTACACGATTGTCGGCGCCGGAGAAGAGGACTTTGACGAAAATAAAATCCTCGTTTCCAGCCCCTTGGCGCAAGGACTGCTTGGGAAAAAGGTCGGAGACGTCGCTCAGGTAGACGCCCCTGCCGGAATCATCGAAATGAAAATTCTGGAAATCATTCAGCCAGAATGAGAGGGAATAGGGAGTAGGGAATAGGGAATAGTTATTCAACTCCTTACTCCTCACACTTCACTAACAACTCGCATTTTTTAACACTTTAACCCCCTTTATTATAGCAATGTCGAACGTAGAAGTATATTGGCATGAACACGTCGTTTCACGCGAACAGCGCGAAGAAAAAAATAACAACAAAGGCTGCGTTGTCTGGTTTACCGGCTTGAGCGCGTGCGGAAAAAGTACCGTCGCCAATCTGGTAGATTACAAACTCTTCCAGCGCGGAGCGCACAGCTTCGTTCTGGACGGCGACAACGTTCGTCACGGGCTCAACGCCGCTCCGAAGATGCTCATGGAAAAGCATTCTGAAGAGTTCGCCAAACGCTTTGGGCTGGGATTCTCCGCCATTGACCGCGAAGAAAACATCCGCCGCATCGGAGCCGTCGCTTCTCTGTTC
Source organism: Thermoguttaceae bacterium (assembly GCA_017557195.1). Taxonomy (GTDB): domain Bacteria; phylum Planctomycetota; class Planctomycetia; order Pirellulales; family Thermoguttaceae; genus RUG11551. The sequence continues at coordinate 2,089 of JAFZAL010000016.1, forward strand.
GCATCTGCTGGAATCGTTGCCATTACTGCGTTTATCAGCCCGTATCGCCGCGACCGCGACAACGTCCGCGCCTCTCTGCCGGAAGGCGACTTCATCGAGATTTTCGTTGACGCTCCGCTGGAAGTCTGCGAAGCCCGCGACCCGAAAGGCCTGTACAAAAAAGCCCGCGCTGGCGAACTGAAGGGATTCACCGGAATCGACGATCCCTACGAAGCCCCGCTCAATCCGGAACTCCGTCTGGAAGCCGGAACGAAGACCCCGGATCAACTGGCAGACGAAGTCGTTGCCTATCTGGTCAGCAAGGGAATCGTTAAATAAAGTTGTAAGCTGCTAGCTGTTAGCTTTTAGCTTGTTTATTGTGGTTCTTAGCGTTAAATTTTAAAGCTGGAATCTAAAAGCACAAAGCTAGAGGCTAGTCGCTAGCAGCTAAAAGCTAAATTCCGCGCCCATTTTCAACTGATATTTTAAGAGTATGCAAAATCCAATTCAGCGTCCGCGCGTTGTAATTACCGGCATCGGGTTAACCGCTCCAAACGGCAATACGCTTTCCGAATTCCGTCAAGCCCTTTTAGACGGCAAAAGCGGCATTCAGGAATACGAGATTCGTTATTTCGGCAAGACGCTGGCGGGGATTTGCAATTTCGACCCGTTGAAATATCAAAAGAAAAAGGACGTCCGCCGCGGCACACGCGCCGGTTCGATTGGCGTCTATTGCGCTCACGAGGCGATTCAGGACAGCGCGCTTGACTGGGAAAACGTCGATAAATCCCGCGTCGGCGTTTACGTTGGCATTACAGAACACGGCAACGTCGAGACTGAAAACGAAGTCTACAATATCAGCCAGTTCAACTACGACTGTTCCATCTGGACGCACCATCACAACCCCCGCACCGTTGCCAACAACCCGGCGGGGGAAATCAATTTGAACATGGGAATTACCGGACCGCACATCACCCTCGGCGCCGCTTGCGCTGCCGGGAACTGCGGTCTGGCGCATGGCTGTCAGATGTTGTGGCTGGACGAATGCGACGTCGCGATTTGCGGCGGCGTTTCTGAAAGCATTCACACGTTCGGCATTTTCGCCGGGTTCAATTCTCAGGGCGCGCTGGCGAAGTCGGACAATCCCGCAACTGCGTGCCGCCCGTTCGACAAAGACAGAACCGGCATCGTCGTTTCCGAAGGCGGCTGTCTGTTTACGGTAGAACGTCTTGACGACGCCTTGGCGCGAGGCGCAAAGATCTATGCGGAAATCGTCGGGTTCGCCTCCAATACAGACGCGACGGACTTCGTTCTTCCTAACGCTGAACGTCAGGCGCAATGCGTTGAACTGGCGATTCGCAGAGCTGGGATAGAGAAAAACCAGATCGACATCGTTTCCGCTCACGCAACGGGAACGTCCAGCGGCGACGCGGTCGAATGCGAAGGGCTTCGTTCCGTGTTTGAAAATTGCCCCAACGTTCGCTTTAACGGCGCGAAAGGACATATCGGTCATTGCATGGGAGCCGCCGCCGCGTTGGAACTGGCTGGCAACATCCCGTCCTTTACAGACGGTTTGATTCACCCGGCAATCAACGTTGACAACCTCGACCCGGATTGTGACATTTTCGGTCAACTGGTTCTCAACAAGCCGGAAAAACGAGAAAACGTCAACTACATTCTCAACAATTCCTTTGGAATGTTGGGCATCAACTCATCCGTTATCGTTAAAAAATGGCAGGGAGAATAAACGCAACTCTTTCCTGACGTTATATGCTAACCTTAACCCTTTTTTAATTTTCAAATGACACCTGCAGAAATTCGAGAAGCAGTTCTCAACATTTTGGAAGACATCACCCCGGACGAAGACCTCACTCAGCTTAAGGACGACGTTCCGTTCCGC
>JAFZAL010000111.1 GCA_017557195.1 Thermoguttaceae bacterium
GGCGGACGCTTGGGCTATCAGGCGGAACGCAAAGACCCGAACTACGTCGACGCCGGCGACACGCCCAATACGGAAGTCGCCATTTACGACTACGGGAAGAAGTGCATCGTCTTTGAAACCCGCGGTTTGGATGTCAACAATTCCGACGACGACGAAGCCAACACACTCTTCCAGAGCAAGACCGCCAAGATCGGCGTTATCTTCTATGGTTCCGAGGGTTACATCTGCAATCCGAGCTATACCAACGCGACCGTCTTTGACAAGGACTTCAAGCCTGTCAAGTCGTTCAACGGCGGCGGCGACCATTTCGGCAACTTCCTCAACGCCGTTGTTACCCGCGACGCCTCCAGCCTCCACGCGCCAGCCCGCTGCGGACATCTCTCAGCCGCCATGGCGCATTTGGCGAACACGAGCTACTACCTGGGCGAAAACAACAAGGTTTCCGTTGCGGAAGCGAAAGAAATTCTCAAGAACGTCAAATCGCTCGACGACAACCTCGCCACGCTCGACCGCACGGTTAAACATCTGGAAAAGAACGGCGTCGACCTGGAGAAATACCCGATTTCGATGGGGCCGATGCTGACCTTCGATCCTGAAAAGGAAGTCTTCACCGGCGACCGCGCCGACGAAGCCAACCAGTGGATTACCCGCCAGTACCGCGACGGATTCGTCTGCCCGACGGCGGAAAACGTCTGATTCGTTTGCCCGGTTTACCCGCTTGGCGCGTCTTGCCGTTAGAAAGCCATTGAGCGCCTCTAACGGCGTTCGCCGGGTCGACTTTGGGGGACAGACGTTCAAAAAAATATGAGAATGCGTTGTTCCCCCCCTTGACCTTTTAGAAAAAAGAGCTATATTCTTTTCTAACAATTCCAAATGTGGAAGTGGCGGAATTGGCAGACGCGCAAGGTTGAGGTCCTTGTGAGCGATTCAAAGTTCATGCGGGTTCAAGTCCCGCCTCCCACATCATAAGCCGTATTCGTTTGAATACGGCTTTTTTCGTTCTTGCAAACGATAGGAAGACTTTGGCGCGGGGATTTGGACTAGGCGGCGATTGAGAATCTAAAGTTTAACGGTAAACAACGCGTAAATCAAAAGTATTCCTAAAGCCAACAGCGCTAAGAGCAAGAAAAAATACCAGCAACCTAGTGCAGCGTTATTGATTTGACGATTGAATGATTCCAAACGCTCTTGATGTTTTTTAAACTCTTCTTCGTCCTTGAAAAAGTATTCCCAAACGTATTTTTTCATTTTTACCTCCACATAACGCAACAGGGAATTTACCCTCGTAGAACTACGTAAAAAGCATAAGTATTCCTGAAATCAACATTGCAATTCCAAAAACGAACAGCGCAATGCAAAATAATAAACCAAAGCAACCTACTGTAAGGTCTTCCATTTCGCGTGCAGTGAATTCCCTCAGTGGCTTCTTCGGTTCTTCTTCGACTTCTTCGATTTTAATCTCGTATTCCCAATTGTGTTTTATCATTTTTTTCACCTCCTGTTTATATTAACGAAAATGCTTCAAAAAGGTAACAGAGTTTTTCAGAATTTTGGGAAATGAATCGCCGATTGCTTCTTTGTGTTTTTTGTGTTCTTTGTGGTTAAATTTTCTTCGGCGGACTTCGTCCGCGACCCGGAAAGGTTTTCGGCTGCGAAAAACGTTGTCGGCGGGGCTAGCAAAGGCGCCCGAGACAGGCGCCGTCCAGGGCAGGTTTTCGGCTGCGGCGGAGAGGGAATAGCGGATCCCGTTTCCATTGGCAGGCGAGGACGCCTGCGGTCGACGAGGACGTCGACCCTCCGAAGAATTGAGTGTGTCGCTTGCGCCAATTGCTAATTGCTCATTGACAATTGCTAATTCTTTCAACTCCTCACTCCTCATTCCTAATTCCTAACTCTTCCCCAAACCGCCCTAGTCAAAGAATTTTTTTTTGCTATAATATTATTAATCCAATAAAATGAATTTGCGATTCGGCAGATTATTTCAGTCTGCGAATCTTAACCAATTTATCTGAACAATAACCATGGAAGAAACACGAGTATGCCCATGCAAAGCGATGGGAGAGTCCCGTCGCGAGTTCTGCGCCGCCATTGCCGCGCTCGGTCTTGGCGCCGCAGCCGTTGCTCCCGGAGTTGTCGCCGCCTTTTCCGGCGGTTTCGATCCGATTATGAGAGGGTCCGCCGCCGGCGAAACCCCAGAGTTCAATCTCGGCGCGCTGTCCTCCCTTCCGGAAGACGGAACGCCCGTTAAAAAGGCGATTATCGCCGACAAACAGGACGGCTGGACGAAATATTCCAACGTCCCGGTCGGGGCGGTCTGGCTTCGCCGCGAAGGCGACAAGGTCAGCGCGTTTAACGTTCTGTGTCCGCACAACGGCTGTTTTATCGCGTTCGATCCAGAAGGAAAGCAGTTCAAGTGCCCGTGTCACAACGCTTTCTTCCAGCTTGACGGCAAACAGAACGGGTCGTCCATCAGCCCCCGCGACATGGACTCCCTCGACGTTGAAGTTCGCGACGGAAACGTGTTCGTCAAATTCCAGAACTTCAAGTTTGGCTGCGAGGAGAAAGTAGCTCAAGCATAAGCGCCGTTGCAACGTTTTTTAGGGAATAGGAAATAGGGAATAGGGAATAGTTTTTTCATCCACTCCCTTCTCCCTACTCCCTATTCCCCACTCCCTACTCCCTTTACCCCCATTGCTGACATGGAAGAACTCAAAACTATCAATACAGACGATAAAAGCAAAGAACCGTGCGCTTTTTGCAAAAAGATTATGCCGTTTTGGAACTGGCTGGAATCCCGATTCGGTCTTCTGACCTGTATGGACAACTACTGCAAGCAGACGTACTCTAAAGGCTGGTCGTGCCTGCGCGTGTTGTCGTCGACTATCGCGTTTGCGGTTTTTGTTCAGGTCATGACCGGTTTTGTCATGTGGCTGAGCTATTCCGCCAACGCCGGATCCGCCTGGGAAAGCGTGTTCAACATTCAAAATAACGTTACGCTGGGCTGGCTGCTGCGCGGAATTCACCACTTCAGCGCTCAGGTTCTCGTAGCGGCGTGTTTGCTTTACATCATCAAGATGATTTTCATTGGGGCGTACAAAGTTCCGCGCGAGGTCATTTTCTGGCTGGCGATATTTATGTTCTTTTTCGCCCTGGGCGCCTGTCTGACCGGCGACTTGCTGCGCTGGGATCAGAACTCTCTGGCGGCAACTCAGGTCAGAACGAAGTACCTGCTTCTTCTCCCGTTTATCGGCGAACCGCTGTACAAGCTGGCGCTGGGCGGCGAGGCGTTTTCGACCCTGACCCTGACCCGGTTTTTGGCTCTGCACATCGGCGTTTTCGGCGGCGGATTTATTGTCCTGCTGTTCCTTCATGGCTGGGTTTGGTATCGTTCCGCTAACCAGGGCAAGATGGACGACGTCCCGACTTTCCTGTGGCAAGGCGCATGCAAGCCAGACGCTCCGAAAATCAAATTCTGGCCCAGACAGTGCTTCCGCAACGCGTTTGGCTGGACGATTTTCATGGCGATCGTTCTTGGATTGGTTTTCCATTTCGGACAGGTCAAGCCGGGCGTTCCCGCTGAACCGGGATTGCAGTACGGCGCGGAACTCGGCTCGCCGGCTTCCACCAACCCGATGGACGCTTTCGAAGCCGCTCGACCGGAATGGTCGTTTAGAGGTTTGTACGAATACACGCTGCGTCTGCAGGGCGTTCCGGAATTCGTTCTGATTTACTGCATTACCGGCGGGATCGCGTTCCTGTTCTTTATCATGCCGTTTACCGGACGCGTTAAGATTCTGCACGCTTTCAACGTCTGTCTGACGCTTGGACTTTTGGCTGTCGCCGTTTGGCTGACGTACAGTTCTTACGCTCGCGACGCCAAAGACGAGTCGTATTTAGCCGCCTGGAAACAGGACGAAACGGAATCGCTTCGCGCTGCGGCGTTGATTAAAGAGAAGGGCGGAATTCACCCCAACGGCGCGCTGTTCATGGTGAAAAACGACTGGGTTCTGCAAGGCCCCAAACTCTACTCTGCCCAGTGCGCTTCCTGTCACAATTTGACGGACGCCGAAGGCAAAGGCGTTGTCTGCCAGACGCCGTCCGCGCCGAACCTGTACAAGTACGGAACGCGCGACTGGATCGCCGGCTGGCTGGACGCGAAAACGATCAAGTCAGACGCCTATTTCGGCAAGACGAAGTTCGCCAACGGTACGATGGTCAAAGAGATCGTCAAAATGGAAGACGAAATCAACGATCTGCTGAAGAGCGACGACGACACTGATAAAGAAGACGGTCAGGACATGGTCAAGGCGAAGAACCTGATTATCGACGTCTTGACGGCGGAAGCGACCCTGACGGCGCCCCGCAAAGTCGTCGACGGCGTCCCGGAAGGAGTTCCGGAAGGATTCAAAGACGCGTTCGATACGCTTTCCTGCGCCAACTGCCATCAGTTCTACGGCATGTTCAAGCCGAAGTCCCCGGCAGTTGATTTAACCGGCTACGCCTCGTTCGCCTGGACGAAAGACCTGACCGCCAACGTCGGCGACGCTAAATTCTACGGCGCGGAAAACGACCGCATGCCCTGCTACGGTCCGGAAGGCGTTCTGACCGCGAAGGAAATCGAGATGGTTTCCAAGTGGCTCAAAGCGGAAGCGGATAAGAAATAATTTGGAGTTTCTGTAATGAAGTCAAGTAGGTGAATAAGAAAATTTTTGAATAAAAATCAAAAAATTTCTAACGTGTTTTGGCTTGTTGAACTAAGCATATAGCATATTATCCCTGGTCGGCGAATTGGAAGCTGTTAA
>JAFZAL010000112.1 GCA_017557195.1 Thermoguttaceae bacterium
AAATAACCCACAAATCGCGCGGACGGCGGCTGCAGCGCAACGCCTCTTCATCTGGATAATGCTCTTTCATGAGAGCTTTTGCTTCTTCTTCCGTTTGTGCCCACGCGATGAGGATGTGTCCTTCAGTTTCGATTTCAAATAATGCCATGAACTCCTCCAATATTATGGTAAAGTATGGTGAAAGGACGCCCTGACGAAATCGTTTCGCCAGCGCTGTCCATGAAATTTCATGTATCCAACTATTGTTTATTATACCACATCGGAAATAAAAAGGTAGCCCTGGGGCGCAAAAAGGTAAAAATATTTTTGAGTTATGTCCGAATCCGGCGCCTGATGGTTAAATCACGACAAATAAAGGACTTCTGTAAATAATATGGGTAGTCTGCGTTGTATACTCAAGGCGACGAAGTCGCCAAACCCCTCATTTTGCCGAGTCTGGCATGACGACCGGGAAGGTCTTTTTGACGTTGCGAACCGGTCCCGGGACGTCTTTCGGGCGGCGGTTGTAGAACGTGTCGTAGTACGGCGCGTTGGCGTCGATCCACGTTACCAGAGCGTCCCAGTCTTCCTCGTCCATCATCGGTCGAACGTCTTTGCTGTGCATCGGCTCGTCAATGAGAACGCGCGTCAGGCGAGAAACGTTTGACCCGTAGGCGTACGGTTGGGAAATCGAGCCGTTGCTGTGCTTGTTCGAGACGCAGACCATTGGCAAAACCTTTTCCGTCTTGCCGGTTTGAGGGTTGACCGTCGTCTGGACGCTGAGCTGTTTTGCGTCGTTGGACGGGAACAGGCTGTGGAACGACTGGAGGAACTGCGTCTGCGGGTTGCGAGTCCCCTCAAGGTTCAAGTTGCCTAACATCTTTTCCTCGTTATGACAGTAAACGCAGTATTTGTCGAAAATGGGCTGAATGTGGTCTTCGTAGGAAATAAGCGATTCGTTCCCCCATTTCGGCTCGACGGGAATGCTGGGCGAGCGTCTGAACGCCTTGGGAACGGAGCCGGGCTGAGCGGAAACGACGGTCGGGCGGGTTTCGTGACAGCCGATACAGCCGCGGCGTTCGCCGGGTTCTAACGTAACCTGAGAGCGCATGCGGCGAATTTCCATCTTGTTTTCGTCGAGAGCTTCAAAGTAAACGGACGTCTTGGCGGGAACGTAGAAGTTCGCGGAGCCGTCGTCTTCAACCGGGACGGTTCCGAGGACGCGAGTCGGCGCCCAGGACCAGAATCCGTACGCCCGGCGGCCGGCGTCGCCAAAGACCCAGCGCATCGCGCCGATCTGGTCGTCCAGCGGCCAGCCGACGTGCTGAAGAATTCGGATGTACTTCACCTTGCCGCGTTCCGAGTCCGGCAACCCTTTGCAGACGTCTTCAATGTAACAGACCGGGTAGGCGTCTTTCTCTTTGTTCATTCGCCCGTCGGCAACGACGAACGGAACCGGACGCTTTTTAATCGGCGTCGGGAAATCGCAGGACAGAAGCCGGTCGCGGTGAATCAACTCTTTATTCCCGTAAACGTCGATGAGGAAAATGCCGAACATTTGATCTCCGCCCAGCTTGCCGTCAAAATTGGGGACGTGGCTGGAATACGAGACCAAAAACGACGTCTCCGACAGCGGGTACGGACCGGAAAACCGCCCGACGTTGTCGACAACGCCGCCTTGCGGAACGGGTCGAGTCAGCGCGGGACCTTCTCCGGGAACGACGTTGGGCGTAACAGCCGCCATGTGGGACTCGTCGTTGGGGCCGCCGAGGAGGTCGAATATAACAATCTGACCGTACGCCAGCGTATGATGTCCGGTTGCGACTGTTACATATTTATTGGAATTGGGAATGGAACGGACGTCGCGGAATCCGTACGGCGCGGGAATGTGCTGTTTGTACGCCGCTTCCGGATACGTCCCGTCCGGGCGAATCGTCCAGAAGCTGTGCGTGTCGAAGAAGTGCCGTTCCTGATATTCCCAATGCGTGTACCCGATCAAGCCGTTGTCCAGCGCGTGGGGATAGCGGTCGATGTCTTTGTTGTCGCTGATCATTCGCACGTCGGAGCCGTCCGGATTGCAGCGGTACAGGTTGATAACGGTGTGGTCCGCCTGGAAGTTGCCGCACATGCTGCTGCGTCCGGAGCGGTCAGAGGCGAAAATAATCGAGCCGTCCGGGGCGTACGTCGGTTCGAAGTCGCCCCAATACGGGTCGTCGGTAATCTGTCGCAAGCCGGTCCCGTCCAGGTTGATTTCGTACAGATGAAGCGGCGGCGTTGTTCTTCGCAAATCGAAGAAATAATGGGCGTCGTTTTGATGGGTCGGATGGGCAAGCGGCCAGACGGGCTGACAGGCGTAGCCAAAAACGATTTTGTCGGCGTCCCAGTTCAGGTCGGTTCCGTGAACGTGTCCGGGACCGAGCTGTCCGTTGAGAATGTTTCGAACCGGATCGCCCGGCTCGAACCCGGTTTTGACGCACAAGTCCCCGCCGGGTTTGTGGCTGTGCGGGTACTGCGATCCCGTAATATTGCGAAGCCCATGGTTGGAATACCGCTTCGTAAAGAGGATTTCCGAAAAGTCCAACGCAGGGTTAGCCAACACGACTTTTCTGGTCTGCTTTCGGAATTCGCTGAACAGCTGACGCGCCGTAAACATGTTGTTACATTCTTGAACAGCTTTGTGAGCGTCCAGAGCGGCTTGCATGTCTTTTTGCGCCTGAATCTGCCGGTCGGAAACGGGCTGATCGAGAATTTCTTCGTAGATGCCCCGCGTCCGATGAAGGTATTTGTCCGCCGAGGTATGCAGAGACGACAACGAACGGTGAACCGAGTGCATAGCGCAAACGCGCCAGTAGTCCATTTCCGGATAGCGTTCAACTGGGAATTGCAGCCAGACGGAAAACCAGTTCGGCTTGTTTTCCATGTCTTCCGTCCAGACGGCGACGTTTTGGCTGTTTTGGTACCCGATGCGAATTTCAATCGCCCATTGAGCGTACATGACGGCAACCGGGTCGGGGCTGGTCATCAACTTTGCCGCCAGCTCGCACAGAGCGTCGTTCCATTTTTTGCTGGCGCAGGATTTCCAGATCAACTCTGCTATTATGGAATCCGCCAGCGGCTGCTTTTCGCTGGACTTGAGTTCGAACAGCTTTGTCAGTTCCGCTGCGCCGAGGTCTGGAAGCGCCTGTAACGCTTTGGATTTCTGATTAATCCAATCTGCAGACGGCGGGGCGTTGAGAGAATTCAGCGAAATCACAGCCGGCGGAGTTTGTTGAGCGATCGCCGATTGAGAAACCGTTCCCAAAATAAACGCTGCAATTGTAACAGCTAAAAACGCACAGACAAACCTTGTAAGACAACTCATTTTCATGGGGGTATATTACTGGTAGGAAACATCAATAAACGGAACCGTTTGTTCCTGCTTTTTTGATTATATTTGTTATCTATCCGGTGTCAAGCGGTATTTTTTAGAGAAAAATCTATAGGTATATTTTGAAGTATATACCAGAGATTATTTGTTAAAAGCAGGAGATATAATAAAAAGAATTAAGATGCAAAAAATGGGAAGGGTCCAATTAGGAAAAATTTTTAAAATTTTCCGTCCCCCCACTTGCAAACTGTTCAATGACCATGTAAAATACAAGGAATAAATCAAAGCTGGCGTGAAGCAAAGGATCGGGACGCGTTCCGGTCTTTCGTCAACGCAGGCGGTATTGTTCACCCAAAGACTTTTTTACTGAGGAGTATTTCATGGCTGAAATT